>JAJUHM010000038.1 GCA_029279925.1 Aquabacterium olei | reverse complement strand
GGCCGCCGGTCTGGACCACATCCAGCTGTCGTTTCAGGACGCCACGCGCGAGGTCAACGATTTCCTGTCCAGCACCAAGACCTTCGAGCTCAAGCAGAAGGTGGCCGGCCTGATCAAGGCCCATGGCTACCCGATGGTGATGAACGTGGTGCTGCACCGTCTGAACATCGACCACATCGGCGAGATCATCGCGATGGGCGACGCGCTGGGTGCCGAGTACATGGAGCTGGCCAACAGCCAGTACTACTCATGGGCCCATCTGAACCGCGCTCAGCTGCTGCCCACCCGCGCGCAGCTGGAAGCCGCCGAGCGCACCACCCAGGCCTGGCGCGAGAAGCTCGGCGACCGCATGCGCCTGTTCTTCGTCGTGCCCGACTACCACGGAGACCGGCCCAAGAAGTGCATGAATGGCTGGGGCAATGTCTTCCTGACTGTCACGCCCGATGGCACCGCCTTGCCATGCCACACCGCGAAGATGCTGCCCGGGCTGGCCTTTCCGAACGTGCGCGAGCAGTCGATCGAGTCCATCTGGTACGCGTCCGAAGGCTTTAACCGCTACCGGGGCGACGGCTGGATGAAAGACCCGTGCCGTACCTGCCCCGAGAAGGAAAAGGACCTGGGTGGGTGCCGCTGTCAGGCCTACATGCTCACGCAGGACCCAGCCGCGGCCGACCCGGTGTGCAGCCTGTCGCCGCATCACCATCTGATCGAGCAGGCCGTTGCGCAGGCCGAAGCCGGTGTGCGCGAGCAGCCGCTGGTGTTCCGCGACCCGAAGGCCTCGCTGGCGCTCAGCGGGACTCGATCGCAGCCTTGATCGGCTGGCCCAGCAGCGCCTCGGCCTGAGCGGCCAGCAGGGCCTCGGCCTCGTCCAGCAGGAAGTAGCGGAAGGCCTCGGCCGCCGGCGACAACACCTTCGAGGCCTCGTGCACGATGTTCCAGGTGCGCACCACCGGCGTGTCTTCGAACTCGACCACGTGCAGCAGGCCCGCGCGCAGTTCGCTGGCCACCGCGTGCAACGACAGAAAGCCGATGCCCATGCCCGCCATCACCGAGGCCTTCAGCGTCTCGTTGCTGGGTATGGCCATGGCCACGCGCGGGTCGAGCCGGTGTTCGCGCAGGTAGGCGTCCAGCGCCGCGCGCACCTCGGCTCCGGGCTCGCGCACGATCAGCGGGTGGCGCACCAGCGCGTCGAGCGGCGGGTGGCCCACGCCCAGCAGCGGGTGGCCCGGCGGGCACACGAACACCATGGGGTGGGCGGCAAAGGGCTCAGCCCGCATGGCCACCTCGCGCGGGGGGCGGCCCATCACGGCCAGGTCGATCTCGTTGCCATGCAGGCGGTCCAGCAGCTTGCTCAGGTCGCGCGTGACGTCCAGCCGCACGTCGATGCCGGGGTGCTCGGCCTGGAAGCGCGCCAGCAGCGTGGGCAGGAAGTAGCCGGCGGTGCTCAGCAGGCCGATGGTCAGCACGCCGGTTTCCACCTTGCGGAAGCGGGCCATGACGTTTTCCGCGTCCTTCAGGGTGGACAGCAGCCGGCGCGCGTAGACCAGAAAGTACTCGCCCGCCATCGTGAGCTGCACCTGGCGCCCCTGGCGCTCGAACAGCGGCAGGCCCACATGGCCTTCCAGCTCCTTGACCTGCATGGTCACGGCTGGCGGCGTGAGGTGCAGGGCCTCGGCCGCGCGTGCAAAGCTCAGGTGCCGCGCGACCTCGGTGAAGACGCGGAGTTGACGAAAGGTGACGCTGCGCATGCGGTGGAAGCCAGGTGAATACGCGGTGGTGGGGTGGGGGGATCGCGCCGGGGGATGCCGTGAGACCCGCGAACAGCGACAATACCGCCCGTGAAACGCCCAGCCCCCGAACTGCTCCTGCCCGCCGGCTCGCTCGACAAGATGCGCGCCGCCTATGACTTTGGCGCCGATGCGATCTACGCCGGCCAGCCGCGCTACAGCCTGCGTGCCCGCAACAACGAGTTCCGCCTGGAACAGTTGCAGCAGGGCATCGAAGAGGCCCGCGCGCGCGGCAAGAAGTTCTACGTTACCAGCAACCTGCTGCCGCACAACGACAAGGTGCGCACCTATCTGCGGGACATCGAGCCCGTGATCGCGATGAAGCCCGATGGCCTGATCATGGCCGACCCGGGCCTGATCATGATGGTGCGCGAGAAGTGGCCCGAGGTGCCCATCCACCTGTCGGTGCAGGCCAACACGGTCAACCACGCCTCCGTGAAGTTCTGGGGCAAGGTGGGGGTGCAGCGCATCATCCTGTCGCGCGAGCTGAGCCTGGACGAGATCGAGCAGATCCGCCAGGAATGCCCCGACATGGAGCTGGAGGTGTTCGTGCACGGCGCGCTGTGCATTGCCTACTCGGGCCGCTGCCTGCTGTCCGGCTACTTCAACCATCGGGACGGCAACCAGGGCACCTGCACCAACGCCTGCCGCTGGGAGTACAAGACCCACGGCGCCACCGAGCAGTCCGACACCGGCGAGGCGGTGCCGCTGAAGCTGGAAGGCGACTTCAACTTTGCCCGCGAGCAGGAAGCGGCCGAGAAGGCCTTCTCTGGCTGCGGCGACGGCAAGCGCCACCCGGCGGCCGACCGGGTCTACTTGCTGGAAGAAGCCGAGCGCCCGGGTGAGCTGATGCCCATCATGGAAGACGAGCACGGCACCTACATCATGAACTCGAAGGACCTGCGGGCCGTCGAGCATGTGGCGCGCCTGGCCGAGATCGGGGTCGATTCGCTCAAGGTCGAAGGCCGAACCAAGTCGCTGTATTACGTGGCGCGCGTGGCCCAGGTCTACCGTCAGGCCATCGACGACGCCGTGGCCGGCCGGCCGTTCAACCCCGACCTGCTGCTGCAGCTCGAAGGCATGGCCAACCGCGGCTACACCAGCGGCTTCCTGCAGCGCCGCCCGGCCCAGGACTACCAGAACTACATCGCGGGGCACTCGCAGTTCCACCGCAGCCAGTTCGTGGCCGAAGTGCGTGAAACGGGTACCGACGGCTGGGCCGAGGTCGAGGTCAAGAACCGCTTCGATGTGGGCGACACGCTGGAGATCATCCACCCGAAGGGCAACCTGCAGTTCCGGCTGGACGCCATGCGCAACATGGACGGCGATCCGATCACCGCGGCACCCGGCAGCCCGCTGCACGTGCGCATTCCGCTCGACGCCCGGTACGCCGGTGCCCTGGTGGCCAAGTTGCTGGTTCCTCAGAACGCCGAAGCGTCACCTGCGTGAGGTGGTGTGTTAGGTGATTGCTGAACTGGCTGAAAAGAAAAACTGAATTTACCTTAGCGACCTCGCTTCCTACAGTCGGCTGATCCATCGATCAGACATGGGGGCAGGTCATGAACAAGCCAGTCGAAGAGGGCATCATCCGCGACGCCCGGCAGCGCTACAGCGCCGGGGTGCTGAAGTACCGCCAGATGGGCTACTGGGAGCCCGACTACGTTCCGAAGGACACGGACGTGGTGTGCCTCTTCCGCATCACGCCGCAGGACGGCGTGGACCCAGTCGAGGCCGCGGCCGCGGTGGCCGGCGAAAGCAGCACCGCCACCTGGACGGTGGTCTGGACGGACCGCCTCACGGCCTGCGACACCTACCGGGCCAAGGCCTTCAAGGTGGAGCCCGTGCCCGGCCAGCCGGGTCAGGTGTTCGCGTGGGTGGCCTACGACCTCATCCTCTTCGAGGAAGGCTCGATCGCCAACATGACGGCCAGCCTGATCGGCAACGTCTTCAGCTTCAAGCCGCTGAAGGCTTGCCGGCTGGAGGACATCCGCATCCCGGTGGCCTATGTCAAGACCTTCAAGGGCCCGCCCACCGGCTTGATCGTCGAACGCGAGCGGCTCGACAAGTTCGGCCGCCCGCTGCTGGGCGCCACCACCAAGCCCAAGCTCGGCCTGTCCGGCCGCAACTATGGCCGCGTGATCTACGAAGGCCTGAAGGGCGGGCTCGATTTCATGAAGGACGACGAGAACATCAACTCGCAGCCCTTCATGCACTGGCGCGACCGCTTTCTGTACGTGATGGACGCGGTCAACAAGGCCACCGCCGCCACCGGCGAGGTCAAGGGCAGTTACCTGAACGTGACCGGCGCGACGATGGAAGACATCTACGAGCGCGCCGAGTTTGCGAAGGAGTTGGGCTCGGTCGTCGTCATGGTCGACCTGATCGTTGGCTGGAGCGCCATCCAGAGCCTGGCCAACTGGGCACGCAAGCACGACATGATCGTGCACATGCACCGTGCTGGCCATGGCACCTACACGCGGCAGAAGTCGCACGGGGTCAGCTTCCGGGTCATGGCCAAGTGGCTGCGCCTGGCGGGCGTCGACCACCTGCATGCGGGCACCGCCGTGGGCAAGCTCGAAGGCGATCCACTGATGGTGCAGGGCTACTACAACGTCTGCCGCGAGGCCTACAACCGGCAGGATCTGCCGCGCGGGCTGTTCTTCGACCAGGACTGGGCCGACCTCAAGAAGGTGATGCCGGTGGCCTCGGGCGGCATCCACGCCGGGCAGATGCACCAGCTGCTGAGCCTGTTCGGCGACGACGTGATCCTGCAGTTCGGCGGCGGCACCATCGGCCACCCCGCCGGCATCCAGGCCGGCGCCGTGGCCAACCGCGTGGCGCTCGAAGCCATGGTGAAGGCACGCAACGAGGGACGTGACATCGACGAGGAAGGCCCCGAGATCCTGCAGCAGGCCGCCCGTTGGTGCGCGCCGTTGGCCCAGGCGCTCGACACCTGGAAGGACGTGGCCTTCAACTACGCCTCGACCGACACCAGCGACCACGTCGCCACCCCCGCCCTTGCCTGACCCGGAGCGCACGCCATGATGACCAACCCGACCGGCCGGCTCACCCAGGGCCAGTTCAGCTTCCTGCCCGACCTGAGCGACGACGAGATCCGCCTGCAGATCCAGTGGGGCTTGCGCCAGGGCCACGCGTGGAGCGTGGAATACACCGACGACCCGCATCCGCGCAACACCTACTGGGAGATGTTCGGCATGCCGATGTTTGACCTGGAAGACGCGGCCGGCGTGATGCAGGTGCTGGGTGAATGCCGCGCGACCTTTCCCCAGCACTACATCCGGCTGGTGGCCTTCAACGCCACACGCGGCATCGAGTCGATCACGATGAGCTTCATCGTGCAGCGGCCCGCATCCGAAGCGGGCTTCGGGCTGGTGCGCACCGAAGGTTGGGGCCGCATGCAGCGCTACACCGTGCGCGGCTACGAGGCCGAGCGGCCTGAGGGCGAGCGTTACGGAGCCGGGGCCGCCTCATGACGGCGCCGGTGTTCCGGCTGCCCGGGGCGCCGGTGCCGGCGGCGCCGCGCGATGCGAAGGCCCAACAGCCATGGACTTCGTCACCGCAGCAGCCTGACGTGCCAGATGCCGATGCAGCCGGTGCGCCTGCGCTGCGGGATCGCGCGCCACGGACCGTGGACGAGGTGCTGGCCGCCACCCAGGTGGAATCGGTGCTGGACGAGCTGGACACCGAACTGGTGGGCCTGCAGCCCGTGAAGCAGAAGGTGCGCGAGCTGGCGGCCTTGCTGGTGATCGACCGGCTGCGGGCCGCCCATGGCCTGGGCACCGGCATGCCCAGCCTGCACATGTGCTTCACCGGCAACCCGGGCACAGGCAAGACCACGGTGGCGCAACGCATGGCCACCATCCTGCACCGGCTGGGGCATGTGCGCACGGGGCATCTGGTGTCGGTCACGCGCGACGACCTGGTGGGCCAGTACATCGGCCACACGGCGCCCAAGACGAAAGAGGTGCTCAAGCGCGCCATGGGCGGTGTGCTGTTCATCGACGAGGCCTACTACCTCTATCGCCCCGAGAACGAGCGCGACTACGGCGCCGAGGCCATCGAGATCCTGCTGCAGGTGATGGAGAACCACCGCGATGACCTGGTGGTGATCCTGGCGGGCTACCCCGATCGCATGCGGACCTTCTTTCAGTCCAACCCGGGTCTGAGCAGCCGCATCGCACACCACATCGATTTTCCGGACTACACTGATTCCGAGCTTCTCGAGATCGCCGAGACGCTGTTGAAAGCCCAGCGCTATCGCCTGGGCCCCGGTGCGCGCGAGGCATTCGCTCACTACCTGAGCCTGCGCCGCGCCCAACCCCATTTCGCCAACGCCCGTAGCGTGCGCAACGCGCTGGAGCGCGCGCGCCTGCGCCAGGCCAGTCGTCTGTTTGCCGAACGCCACGCCGTGCTCGACGAAGCCGCGCTGGCCACGCTCACCGTCGCCGACTTTGCCGCCAGCCGGGTGTTCCGGCAGGCCGCCCCCGAATCTGCAACCCTCCCTGGAGCGTCACCATGTCGCTGACCCATCCCCTCACCCTGACGCAATACCTCATCGAGCAGCGTCGCCGCTTTCCGGGCGCCAGCGGCGCGCTCAATGCCTTGATCCTCGACGTGGCCCTGGCCTGCAAGGCCATTGCGCGCACGGTTGCCTTCGGCCGCCTGGCTCCTGGCCTCGATCAGGTCGGAGGCCAGACGAATGTGCAGGGCGAGGTTCAGCAGCCGCTCGATGTGCTGAGCAACGAAGTCTTTCTGCGCCGCACCGAGTGGGCGGGGCATCTGGCCGGCATGGCCTCTGAAGAAATGGCCGAGCCCTACCAGATCCCCCAGGCCTGGCCGCGCGGCAAGTACCTGCTGGTGTTCGATCCGCTCGATGGCTCGAGCAACATCGACGTCAACCTCACTGTGGGCAGCATCTTCTCCATCCTGCGGGCGCCCGCGGGCGTGACGGCGGGCGAACGCGATGTGGAGGAGGCCGACTTCCTGCAGCCCGGTGCGGCGCAGGTGGCCGCCGGCTATGCCCTGTATGGCCCCAGCACCATGTTCATCCTGAGCGTGGGCAACGGCGTGGTCGGCTTCACGCTCGATCCCAACCTGGGCGAGTTCATGCTGACCCATCCTCAACTGCAGGTGCCGGAGCACACGCGCGAGTTCGCGATCAATGCGTCCAACAGCCGCTTCTGGGAGCCACCCGTCAAGCGCTATGTGGACGAGTGCCTGGCCGGTGCGGCCGGCGCGCGCGGCTCGGACTTCAACATGCGCTGGATCGCGTCGATGGTGGCCGAGGCCCACCGCATCCTGATGCGGGGCGGCGTGTTCCTGTACCCGCGCGATACGCGAGAGGCAAGCCGGCCGGCCCGTCTGCGCCTGCTGTACGAGGCCAACCCCATCGGCTTCATCATGGAGCAGGCGGGAGGACGGGCCTCGACCGGCCGCCAGCCGCTGCTGGGCGTGCGGCCCACCTCGCTGCACCAGCGCATCGGGCTGGTGTTCGGCTCGCGTGCCGAGGTGGAGCGCATCGAGCGTTACCACCACGAGCCCGTCACGCGCAGCGACCTGAACCCGCTGTTCGCCGAGCGCAGTCTGTTCCGCGACTGAAGGGGGCACCATGTCCGAACGCCATCCCATCATCGCGATCACGGGCTCGTCCGGGGCGGGCACCACATCGGTGACGCGCACCTTCGAGGCCATCTTCCGCCGTGAGGGCGTGAAGGCCGCGCTCATCGAAGGCGACAGCTTCCATCGCTACGACCGCAGCGAGATGCGTGCGCGCCAGGCCGAGGCCGAACGCTCCGGCAATGGCCATTTCAGCCATTTCGGGCCGGAGACCAACCTGTTTGCCGAGCTGGAGCAGCTGTTTCGCAGCTATTCGGAAACCGGCACGGGCAAGGCCCGCCACTACCTGCACGACGCGAGCGAAGCCGCACCCTACGGTCAGGAGCCAGGCACCTTCACGCCCTGGGAAGACCTGCCGTCCGACACCGACCTGCTGTTCTACGAAGGCCTGCACGGTGCCGTGGTCACGCCCCAGATCGACATCGCGCGCTACCCCGACCTGCTGATCGGCGTGGTGCCGGTGATCAACCTCGAGTGGATCCAGAAGCTGTGGCGCGACAAGCATGTGCGCGGCTATTCGGCCGAGGCCGTGACCGACACCATCCTGCGCCGCATGCCGGACTACGTGAACTACATCTGCCCGCAGTTCGCGCACACGCATGTGAACTTCCAGCGCGTGCCGGTGGTCGACACCTCCAACCCCTTCATCGCACGCGACATCCCCACCGCCGACGAGAGCCTGTGCGTGATCCGGTTTGCCAATCCCAAGGGCATCGATTTCCCGTATCTGCTCAACATGATCAACGACTCCTTCATGTCGCGCGCCAACACCATCGTGGTGCCGGGAGGCAAGATGGCGCTGGCCATGCAACTCATCTTTACACCCTTCATCTGGCGGATGATGGAGCGTCGGCAACGCGCGCTGGCGGGGTACTGAGGCGTGTCATCCGTGTGTCACCCTGACGCACCCGGCCCTGTTACGAAGCGGGGCTTGCGTTCACCGAAAGGGTGTGATTCCATCACGGAAAGCGCAGCCGACGAAGGCCTTGCGTGCCCGCCCGGGAGGGCGTCGGCAGCACGAGGCCCGGGCCCGGCATGCCGCTTTCCTCCCGTGTTCGTGTTCCCTTGCAGTACCTCGCCTGAAAGGACATCACCATGGCCCTGACCACCCCGATTGCCGACATCGGCTGGCCCGCCGCCCCGTTCCGCCTGCTGGGCGTCGACAGCCATTACCACTCGCTCAAGCAGCTGATGGGACGCCGCGGCACGGTCGTGGCCTTCATCTGCAACCACTGTCCTTACGTGCAGGCGATGATGCCGCGGCTGATCCGCGATGCACGCGAACTGGCCACCATCGGTGTCAACGTGGTGGCCATCAATTCCAACGATGCCACGGCCTACCCCGAGGACAGCTTTGCCGCCATGAAGCAGCAGGCCCGCGCCTGGGATCTTCCCTTCCATTACCTGTACGACGAGACGCAGGCCGTGGCGCGCGCGTACGGTGCGGTGTGCACGCCCGATTTCTTCGGCTTCGATGCCGAGATGCGCCTCCAGTACCGCGGGCGTCTGGATGTGGGGCGTGTGGAGCCGGTCGATGCCGAGCTGCCGCGCGAGCTGTTCGACGCCATGCGGTTGGTGGCCCACCTGGGCTACGGGCCGGGCGAGCAGGAGCCCAGCATCGGCTGCAGCATCAAGTGGCGCGAGCCGCAGGAAGTGGCCGAGCGCAGCCTGATCCAGGACGCGCTGTGAACCTGCAGGGCGCTGGCTGAGTGCCTGGCCGCGGTGCCTGGCCTCGTGCCGGTTGAGCCCGGGCCAGCGATCCGCCCGAACCTGCTTTCCCCATGATGACGCCCGCCATTGCGCGGGCGTTGTCGTTGGTGGAGGCGGGTGTCGCACGCTCCCCCCATCCCCCCGCGGATGCGGGCCCGGCTGCAGGGGAAAGCACTTGGCGGGCCGCGCAGGAGGTCGCACCACAATCTGCTCAGCGTTCAACATGATGCGAGCAGTGATGGACCCGCTTCGACCCTTGATCTTCGTGTGGCCAGAAGGCCTGCTCATCTGGGCCGTGATGGCCTGGGCCCTGTGGATGGAATGGCGCCAGCTGCAGCGCAAGAAGGCCTTCTCGGGCGGCCACGATGGCGACGACCGCTACTCCGGACTGGTGATCTCGATCGGGGCCTCCATGCTGCAGGTGGCGGCTGTGCTGGCTGCCTGGCACGCGCCCACCGCGCTGCAGGACGACGGACGGCTGTGGGCGTATTACGGTGGCGTGGCGGTGATCGTGGCGGGCATGCTGCTGCGCATGCATTGCTGGGCGGCGCTGGGCCGCTTCTTCACCCACACTGTCACCGTCCAGTCCGATCACCAGGTGGTCGATGTGGGAGCCTATCGCTACCTGCGCCACCCGTCCTATCTGGGCGCGCTCATGACGCTGGGGGGCTTCGGGCTGATGCTGGGCAACCTGGCCAGCCTGGCGGTGATGCTGGTCGGCTCGTGGGCCATTTACCTCTATCGCATCCACGTGGAAGAGGCGGCCCTGGAGGCCGCCCTGGGCGACGCCTACCGGCGTTTCAAGCAGACGCGCAAGCGCCTGATTCCCTTTGTCTATTGATTTTTCCTGATGTCTGCTGCAGGCGTCCGCGATCCGGAGGTGCTGTCATGGCCGCGTTGAAGTCGTCGCTGGTGCGCCAGGTTCGCTTGCAGGCCGGGGTGCAAGGCCCGCCGCAACGCCTGACCGGGTCGGACCTGTTCAACGGGCATGTGGGCATCCCGGTGATGCTGGTCTATCCGCAAGGCTTCGACGTGGTGCGGGCCGAGCGGGCCTTGCGTGAGGTGCTGCGTGGCTACCCCGTCATCACGGGCCGCCTGAAGAAGGACGCAGATGGCCACGCCTTCGTTGACTGCAACGACGCCGGCATCGACTTCCGCGTGCACGCCTGCCGCGGTGCTGCGCCCGCTTATGGCGTCGAGCGCCCGATGGGCCGCGACCTGCGGCGCTACTTCAAGCCTTTTCTGCCGTGGCGCATCGTGGGGCGCGACGTGCCGCTGCTGCAGGTCGATGTCTGGCGCTTCGACGATGGCGGCATCGTGCTGTCGTGCTACGGCCCGCACTCGGTGTTCGACGGCGTCAGCTTCTGGCAGTTCATGCAGGACTGGTCGCGTGCCTGCCTGGGTGAGAGCGTGCCCTTGCGCTCGTTCGACCGTCAGCCGCTGGTGGACGCCGTGGCCGACCGCCCACCGCGCAGCGAGGCCGGCCTGCTGTATGACCCGAGCATGACCGAGCGCATGGGTCTGTTTGCGCGGCTGGGCTGGCAGGCACTGCATCTGCGCAAGGCGGTGTTGCGCGTGCCGGCGGTGCTGGTGCGGCGCTGGAAGGAGGAGGCCCGCGAGTGCGGCGAGGCGACCGCGGCGGTCAGCACCTCGGAGCTGGTGGCCGCGTTCTGCCTCAAGCACATGTCGCCGCTGCTGCAGCCCGGTGTCGAGCGCAGCGTGGGCATCGTGCTGGACCTGCGCGCCCGGCGGCGGTTGCGCATTCCCCGTGATTACTTCGGCAATGCACTGGGCTATGGCGAAGGGCGCAGCACGGCCGCCGAGGTGGCGAGCCTGTCACTGCCCGAGCTGGCATTGCGCTGTCGGCCCACGGCCGCGCAAGTGGCCCATGAGGAACTGTTCGACCTGCTGGCGCTGATGGAGCGCTATCGCCAGCGCAAGGCGGTGTGGCGCCTGTTCATGCGGCCGGCAGCCGAGACGCTGCGCGCGGGCTTCATCCTGAACAACTGCGTGAACTTTCCGATCTACCGCATCGACCTGGGGCAGGGCGGTCCGGCCTGGTACGACATCTGCGGTGTCGCCTTCCGGATGCTGATGGTGGTGGCCACACCGGAGGGCGACGACGGGGTGGATCTGCACCTGACGGCTCGCCCTGGCGAGCTGGCGGCGGTTCAGACGGCGTTGCAGGCGGCCATCCTGGATGCCGCGCGGCAGTCGGGACGGACCGAGGCGGTGGGGGCGCTCAGCGCGACGCCGGCCACGGGGTCCGGCGCGCTGTCTCCAGCGTGAGGGCGTGGTCGGCCGGGCGCAACAGTCCGCTCTGCAGCAGCCGATCGGCCGACGTCTGCACCGCCCGCAGCCAGCTGGCCCGATCGCCGTAACGCCGTTGCAGTCGTTCTGCCGACAAGGGCACGGTGCTGCCGCCGGCGATGCAGGTGTACAGACCTCGCACCGAAGGCCAGCCCCGGCTGACGTTGCCGTAGGTGCCGAAGCGGGCAAGCGGGGCATCGATCTCGGGCAGACGCAGGCCGCCGAGCACGTTGCCATCGTCGTCGTGCGCCAGAAAGCCCAGCGGGCCCCGGCCCATGCGCGGCACGGTGGGGGGCGGAACCCCGTCGACCACCCAGCGGCGCAGCGCGTGCAGGGCCGCCGCATCGGCGTGGCGCAAGGGCAGGGCGTTGAGCGGTTTGAGGCAGACGGGCTCGCTGTCGAGCCAGTCGCGCGGTGCGACGGCGCGGGTCTCGGCCTGCACATCGGCGTCGAGGTGGGCGGCCCCCGCGACCTCCCAGTAGCGCACGCTGGCGGTATCCGGGGTCTTGGACAAGGGCCAGCTGACCGACACCTCCATCTCGGTTTGCACTTGCATGACGGGCCGATTCAGGTCGGCACGCAGGCGTGGGGCAAAGGCGTGCCCCTCGTCGCCGTTCAAGGGGGCCGCCACGGGCGCGGCACCGTGCAGCAGCGCGCCGTCGAGTCGCCGCTGGACCGGCTCGAAGGTGTTCAACCACGTGGTGAGGAACACCGCAGACTGCGAGTACCCGACGCCCAGCAAGCGCAGTCGTGGCGGAGCGGGGATGCCGAGCAGGCGCTGCGCGTGCTGACGAACGGTCTGCAAGGCATCGCCATAGATGTCCCAGGCGTAAGCATCACCCGGTAGGCGCAGCACGTCGTAGCGGTGCGGTCCCTGGGCCAGCAAGCCGGGCAGGGCCTCGGCCTGCACACTGACGCCGACCCACGCGTAGCCTTCACGCAGGATCTCGTCGCGCAGGAGGATCCAGCCGCCATCCAGGTCGAACTTCAGTGTGCTGTTCAGCCACTCGACCAGCACGATGCCGTTGAAGCGGCTCGGGTCGGCCGGACGCCGAACCAGCAACCGGGTCTGATAGGGGCGGGCGCTGCCTGCGCGCGGGCGAGCGGCCCAGCGGCCATCTTCCGAGCGGCTGCCTGCCCGGTCGTGGACCTGCGCGGTGCCGCCGAGCCACCACTCCTGCTCGGTGTAGCCCCGGGCGATCAGGTCGGCGGCGCGGCTGGTGGCCTGGGCCGCGCCGATGCCGGGGGTCAGCGTGGGCGGGGGGCGCACGGCGCTCGGCGCCTCTGTCCCGACGGGGGGCATCGCAGCCACAGCGGGATCGGACTGGCTCGCACCATGAGCCAGTGCGCCCGCCAGCAGGCAAGACAGCCATGCTGCCCGGAGTGCCACGTGGGTCGGAGGAGATGCCATGGCGGTCAGGCCTGTCGCAGGCACTCGATGATGCTCAGCCGGGCTGCGCGCCAGGCCGGCACGAAGCCGCCCAGAAAACCCATCAGCAGGGCGAAGGCCATGGTCTGCGTGGCCACCGCCGGGGTGAAGCGAAAGCGGAAGGCGATCTCGGAGAAGGTCTGGTAGTTGACGGTGGAGATGTTGACCATCTGCATCAGCGAGGCGCCACCCAGTCCCACCAGGCCGCCGACCAGCGCCAGGCCGAGCGACTCGCCCAGGAAGGCGATCAGCACGGCCTCCTTGCGAAAGCCGAGGGCGCGCAGCGTACCGATTTCGCCGATGCGCGAGGCCACGGCAGCGAACATGGTGATCATGGCGCCCACGATGGCGCCGATCGAGAAGATCACCGACAGGGACAAGCCCAGCAGCTTGATGAAGCGCGACATGGACTCGGACTGTTCGGCATAGAAGCGTTGCTCGAGCTTGGCGTCCATCTGCAGGCGCGGGTCGGCGGCCATGGCCTGGCGCGAGGCGTCGAAGGCGCCGGGGTAGCTCAGGCGGTACAGCAGGGTCGAGTACACGGCGCGCCGGAAGGCCTGCATGACCTGTTCACTGTCGGCCCACAGCTCGGAGTCAAAGCCGCTGCGCTGCGCATCGAAGTGTCCGACGACGAGCCAGTCGCGGCCGGCGAAGTGCAGCGTGTGCCCGATCTCCATGCTGGCGAAGCCGCGTGCGATGCCCGAGCCCACGATGACTTCCGACGTGCCGGGCCGGAACATGCGCCCGCGGACCAGCCGCACCTGCGGGCGCAACGACATGCCGACCGCATTGGTGCCGCGCACCATCACGTTGCTCATCTCGCCGCCATCGCGCTTGGGCAGGTTGTTGAGCACCACCACCTCGCGCGAGACCCGCTTGCGCCCCAGGCTGTCGGTGGCCACGGCCGGCAGGGCCTCGATGGCGGCGGCCTGATCGCGGGTGATGGCCGAGTTGATCTCGGTGCCCGCGCCCTTGCGCAGCACGATGACGTTGTCGAGCTGGCCGGTGGCCACCATGGTCTCGTTGATGCCCTCGCTCATCATCAGCACGGTGGCGAACACGAACACGACCAGGGCCATGCCGCCGGCCGTCAGGGCGGTGGTGACGCGGCGCACCCAGAGGTTGCGCATCACGTAGGAGAGGGGGATGGCGCGCATGTGGAGGCGTCAGGCAACGTGGCGCAGGCCTTGCACGATGTCGATGCGCGACATCTTCCAGGCGGGCCAGGCGGCCGCAATCAGCCCGACCACCAGGGCGGCGCCGGCCTGGATCAGCATGGTTTCCTGCGAGATCTCGAAGACCTTGAACAGCTGCTGGGTCTGCGACAGGAAGGCGCTGGCCAGCGGGAAGGTCGCTGCGATGCCGATGGCCCCGCCGATGGCCGCGATCATCAGGCTTTCACCAAACAGCAGCTTGACCACGAAGGCCGGCGAAAAGCCAAGGGCCTTGAGCGTCGCGTATTCGGCCAGGCGCTCGCGCGCGGTCATGGTCATGGTGTTGGCCATCACAGCCATGATGATGAGGATGACGACAAAGCTCACCGCGCGGATGGCCATCAGCACCGCCTGGCTCATGGCCACGATGCCGAGCTGGAAGGACTTCTCCGTTTCGGTGCGGGTCTCAGCGCCGGAGTTCTTGAACAGGGCGTCGATCTCCTGCGAGATGGCGGCGGCGCGATTCGGGTCCTTGATGCCCACCACATACAGGCCCACCTGGTTGGCCTGGGCCGAGCCCACGCGCTTGCGCACGCTTTCGGCCAGCAACGACCAGTGCATGAGCATCAGTGTTTCGTCGGTGCGGGCATCGGCACCGGTGTAGATGCCACGGATCGTGAAGTTCCAGTTGCCAGGGTAGATGTTGCCCTGCAGCGGGATGGTGTCACCCACCTGCCAGCCAAAGCGTTGCGCCGTCTTGCGGCCCACAACGGCGCCCTGACGGTCGGCCAGGAAGGCGAGCTGCTGCTCGTCGCTGACGCGGTACTCCGGGTAGAGCGCGAAGTAGCTGGGTCCGTCCACGGCAAAGCGCGCGAAGAAGTTCTTGCGGTCGATGTAGATGCCACCGAACCAGTTGGCCCAGGTCACGTGCGTGACGCCCTCGATCTTGCGGATGCGCTCGGCGTAGTACAGCGGCAGCGGGTAGCCCACCGAGATGGCGCTGCGCGTGATGAGCCGCGTGCTCGAGGTTGCGTCCACGCCCGCATACCAGGCATCGACGATGGTGCGCAGCAGTCCGAAGGCGCTGATGGCCACGATCAGGCCCACCATGGTCAGCAGCGTGCGCAGCTTGTGCCGGAAGGCGTTCTTCAGCAGCAGCTTGAACAGGAACATCGGCGGCCCGGTTCAGTGGGCCTCGGCCGGGTCGCTGACCAGCACGCCCTTCTCGAGGTGGATCATGCGGCTGGCGCGGGCCGCGGCCTTGGGGTCGTGCGTCACCATCACGATGGTCTTGCCCAGATCACGGTGCAGCTCGTCCATCAGGGCCAGCACCTCTTCGCCGGTGGCGCGGTCCAGGTCGCCCGTGGG
>JAJUHM010000037.1 GCA_029279925.1 Aquabacterium olei | reverse complement strand
GACCTGTTCCTGCCCTCGTCCGTGCTCGTCACCGGCTACGACATCATCTTCTTCTGGGTCGCCCGGATGATCATGATGACCAAGCACTTCACCGGCAAGGTGCCCTTCAAGCACGTCTACATCCATGGCCTGGTGCGCGACGCACAGGGCAACAAGATGTCGAAGTCGGAAGGCAACGTGCTGGACCCGGTCGACCTGATCGACGGGATCGAGCTGGCCCCGCTGCTCGAGAAGCGCACCACCGGCCTGCGCAAGCCCGAAACCGCCCCGAAGGTGCGCAAGGCCACCGAGAAGGAATTCCCGGAAGGGATTCCCGGCTATGGCGCCGACGCGCTGCGCTTCACCTTCGCCGCGCTGGCCAGCCTGGGCCGTGCCATCAACTTCGACAGCAAGCGCTGCGAGGGCTACCGCAACTTCTGCAACAAGCTCTGGAACGCCACCCGCTTCGTGCTGATGAACTGTGAGGGGCAGGACTGCGGCCTGAAGGCCCACACGCCGGGCGTCTGCGCCACGGGCGAATACCTGGCCTTCAGCCCCGCCGACAAGTGGATCGTCAGCGAACTGCAGCGCGTGGAAGCCGCCGTCGAGCATGGCTTTGCCGAGTTCCGCCTGGACAACGTCGCCAACGCCATCTACCAGTTCGTGTGGGACGAGTACTGCGACTGGTACCTCGAGATCGCCAAGGTCCAGGTCCAGACCGGTAACGAGGCCCAGCAACGCGCCACCCGCCGCACCCTGATCCGCGTGCTGGAAACCGTGCTGCGCCTGCTGCACCCCATCACTCCCTTCATCACCGAAGCGCTGTGGCAGGTGGTGGCGCCCGTTGCCGGCCGCAAGGACGCAGGCAGCGACGCCAGCCTGGTGACGGCCGCCTACCCGGTGGCCGACCTGGGTCGCGTGTGCGCCGAGTCGGATGCCTGGGTGGCCAAGCTCAAGGCCGTGGTGGGCAGTGTGCGCAACCTGCGCGGCGAGATGAACCTGTCGCCGGCCGAGCGCGTGCCGCTGCTGACCACCGGCGACGCCGCGTTCATCACGCAGGCCGCGCCCATTCTCAAGGCCCTGGGCAAGCTCGGCGAAGTGCAGGTGCTCGATGACGCCGCGTTTGCAGCGGGCACCGCCATGGCGCCGGTGGCCGTGCAGGGCGACACCCGCCTCGCACTGCACGTCGAAATCGACGTGGCCGCCGAGAAGGAGCGTCTGGGCAAGGAAATCAAGCGCCTGGAAGGCGAAATCGCCAAGGCGCAGGCCAAGCTGGGCAACGAGAGCTTCGTCGCCCGCGCCCCGGCCGCCGTGGTCGAGCAGGAAAAGCAGCGTGTCGCCGATTTCAGCGCCGCGCTGACCCGCGTGAAAGACCAGTTCCAGCGACTGGGCTGAAATGCGGCACAGGCCTCGAGGCCTGTGCTCGCTTCAAACAAGAAAGCGCACCCATGGGTGCGCTTTTCTTTTGCGAGAAGGGTGTTCGTCGCCCGCCATCCAGCCGTCGCTTGATGGCGACTCAGCGTGGGCCCGACTGCGGATTGTGCGAGGGGGGAACGGGGAGCTTGCCGGCCAGCTCCAGCTGGGACACGATCATGCCGACCAGCGTCGAGACCGAGGGTCGACCGGTGTCCACACAGAAGTGCGCCGTCTCCTCGTACAGCGGGTGGCGTTGCGCATGCAGATCGCGCAGGCGCGCGAGGGGATCGGCCACCTGGAGCAACGGTCGCTGCGTGTCGTGCCGCAGGCGGCGAAACAGCTCTTCCGGGGAAGACCGCAGGTAGACCACCGTGGTGCGGTCCTTGAGGTGCGCCCGGTTGGCCTCGCGCAGCACCGCGCCACCGCCGGTTGCCAGCACCAGGGGCTCGTCCCGGTAGGCGCTCAGCTCGTCGATGACCCGCTCTTCCAGGTCGCGAAAGGCCGGTTCACCATGCTGCTCGAAGAATGCTCGGATCGGCATGCCGATCCGCTCTTCCAGAACATGGTCCGCGTCCAGAAAACGGGCGCCCAGCCGGCGTGCGAGCTGGCGCCCGACCGTGGTCTTGCCGCCGCCGGGCAGGCCTACGAGAGAAACAACAGAAGCCAAGCAGAGTCAGGTCAACGCAGGGCGGTCTTGTCCGAAACCACCTTCGGGGTCAGGAAGACGAGCAACTCCGAGCGGGCGCTGCTGCGGACGTTGTTCTTGAAGAAGAAACCCAGCACCGGGATGTCGCCCAGCAGGGGCACCTTGTTCTCGGTCTCGTTCTCGGACTGCGTGAAGATACCACCGATCACCACCGTGCCGCCGTTCTCGACCAGCACCTGCGTCTGCACGTGCTTGGTGTTGATGGCAAAGCCCGCCGTGGTGACACGGCCGACGCTGTCCTTGTTGATGTCGACCGACATGATGATGCTGCCCTCGGGCGTGATCTGCGGCGTGACCTCCAGCTTCAGGTTGGCCTTGCGGAAGGTCACCGACGTGGCGCCGCTGGACGTGGCCTGCTGGTAGGGCAGCTCTTCACCCGACTCGATGATGGCCTTGACCTGGTCGGCGGTGATCACGCGGGGGCTCGACACCACCTTGCCCTTGCCGTCGGCTTCCAACGCGGAAATCTCGAGGTTCAGCGCATGGTTCACGCTCGACGAGAACAGCGACACGCCCAGCGTGGCGTTCGACGCGCCCGTCGCCAGCGCCGTGGCCGGCAGGTTCACGAAGTAGCTGTTGGCCACGCTGGCGGCCGAGCCGGTCAGGGGCTGCCCCGTCTGGTTGACCACACCGGAGTAGTTGCCCGACAGACCGAGGTTCAGCTTGCCGGCCGACGCCACGGCCGTCGCGTTGGAGGTGCCGAGGCGGGCACCCAGCGTCCGGCCGAACGAGTCTTCGGCCTCGATGATGCGGGCCTCGATCAGCACCTGGCGCACCGGGATGTCGATCTTGGCGATCATCTGCTGGACCTCTTCCAGCTTGGACGGGATGTCGCTGACGAAGAGCTGGTTGGTGCGGGTCTCGAAGATGACGCTGCCGCGCGGCGACAGGATGCGCGAAGCCACGCCGGCGCTCGCGCCACCGGTGCTGGTGCCCAGCAGGCCGCGGGCGATGTCTTCCGCCTTGGTGTAGTTGAGCTGGAAGGCCTGCGTGCGGGTGGGCTCCAGTTGGGCCACCTGAGCACGGGCCTCCAGATCCATCTTCTCCTTGGCGTTGATCTCGTCCTTGGGCGCGATCCACAGCACGTTGCCCGACTTGCGCACCCCCAGGCCCTTGGCCTGCAGGATGATGTCGAGCGCCTGATCCCACGGCACATCCTTCAGGCGCAGCGTCACGTTGCCGGTCACGCTGTCGCTGGTCACCACGTTGAAGTTGGTGAAGTCGGCGATCACCTGCAGCAGCGACCGCACCTCGATGTTCTGGAAGTTCAGCGACAGCTTCTCGCCCGCATAGCCCGGTCCCGGGGTCAGCTTGTTCGGGTCGGTCTTGCGCTGGCGCACTTCCAGCACGAACTGGTTGTCCGTCTGGTAGGCCGAGTGTTCCCAGTCGCCCTTGGGCTCGACCAGCAGGCGCACGCGGTCGCCGGTCTGGCTGGCCGACATCTGGCGGACCGGGGTGCCGAAATCGGTCACATCGAAGCGACGGCGCAGCCGCTCGGGCAGGTCGGTCTTGAGGAACTCGACCACCAGGTTCTGGCCCTGCTGCTTGATGTCCACGCCCACCTGGTTGCTCGGCAGCTCGACCACGACGCGGCCCGCACCGTCCTGCCCACGGCGGAAATCGATGTCCTTCAGCGCCAGCGGCGTGACGTTGCGGCTGTCGGCAAAGTGCACGGCATCGTCTGCCTTGCTCTGCCGCACGGCGGGCGCGGCCTGCGGCGCCGTCGCGGCCGACTGGTCCAGCACCAGCAACAGGGCATTGCCCTGCAGCTGGGCCTTGTAGGTCGTGGCCTGACGCAGGTTGAGCACCAGGCGCGTGCGCTCACCGGCCTGCGCCACGTTCACCGAACGCAGGTTGCCCTGGTTGATGTCGACCTGGTTCTTGGCCAGCGCACTGGTGACGCCGGGCAGGTCGATCGCAATGCGGGGCGGGGTCTGGACCACGAAGCCAGCCGGCACCGCGGCCAGCGGCTCGCTCAGTTCGATGCGAACGACCTCTGACCCGGCCTGCTGAGCGCTCGAGATGGCCTGGATGGCGGCGGCGGCCCAGGACAGCGGCGACACACATGCCAGCGAGAGGCTGGCCAACGCCATACGCCACGGTTTCATAGTCGGTTTCTCCAGCTTCAATGTCATCGCCCACCCTCCTGCAGCTGCAGCGTGGTGGGGCGCTCGATCCATTCGCCCGCGGCGTCCTGCACGATCTCGCGCAAGGTGATTTCGGTTTCGGTGATCTTGGTGATCCGGCCGAAGTTCTGCCCCAGGTATTCACCGGCCTTGACCTGGTAGAGCAGGTTGTCGACCTTCAGCAAGGCATACGGCACGCCTCGGCGATTGACGCTGCCCACCATCGTCATGCTGTCGAGCGGGAACGCTTCAAGGGGTTCCTTGCGGCGATTCAGCTCGGCGGCCACGGCGGAGTTGGGCTGGCGAGATTCCTGGCGCAGCGCGCCGGTCAGTTTCTGGGTGCTGAACGGCTCGACGCCGTCCATGCCGGTGTAGGCCTGGGGGTTGAACTTCTGGGGCGGGGCCAGCGGCGTCACGCTGGGGCGGACCTCCTGGCGCTGCTGCTCCATCCATCCATTGAGCTCGTCCTGCTCACCACTGCAACCGGCCAGCATGGCCACGCCCAGCAGCGTGGCCAGCCAGCGTTGAGACTGCTGGATCACTTCGGTTGCCCTTTCTTGTGCTCGGCGCGCATGGCGTCCACCTCGGACTGGTCCAGGTAACGGTAGGTGCGGGCCGTGGCCTCCATCACGAGGTTGGCCTGACCGTCCTTCGGCGTACCCAGGATCACGAGGTTGTGCAGGGTCACGATGCGGGACAGGTTGGCGATGTCGGCCGTGAACGAACCGATGTCGTGGTAGCGGCCACTCACCTTGATGGAGATCGGTAGCTCGGCGTAGTAGTCCTTGACCGACACCTGGCCCGGACGGAACAGCTCGAACTCCAGCCCGCGCCCCAGGCCAGCCTGGTTGATGTCGGACAGCAGGGCGTCCATTTCGGCCTTGCCCGGCAGCTGCTTCTCGAGCTGCTTGACGTACTCTTCGACCTGGACGCGCTGCTTGCGCAACTCGCTCAGGTTCACGGCCTGGGCCACCTTGCCGCGGTACTCTTCTTTCAGGCGGGGCTCGGTGTCGACCTCGGCCTGCAAGGCCTCGCTCTGGCCGGACACCAGCGTGAACCAGCCGAAGGCGACCACGCCCAGCGCCGTGGCCGCAAAGGCCGCCAGTTTGGGCAGCAGGGGCCACTGGCCGGGCTCGTTCGTGTTGAGGCCGCGGAACTGCTCCTGCGCATCCTCGAACCACGCATTCAGATCGATGTTGATGTTCTTCGCCATGGCTTACCTCAGGACGACGCGGCCACGGGCGCGGTGGGGGCCGGCGCGGACGCGGCCGGCACCGGTGCTGACGCCGCCGACGCAGCGGCAGCCGCGGCGGCCGCCGCACTGACATCCTGCGGACGGCGAAGGCTCACCCGCATCGAGAAATCGAACAGCCGCTTGCTGTCCCGGCCTGCGCCCACGACGGCGGCCTTGATCTCCTGCAGGTCGGCCCGCTCGAGCCACTGCGAGTTCGCGCCGGTGTTGCGCAGGAACTCGGCCACGCGCTCGTTCGTCTGGGCCTGGCCACTGACCAGCACCGTCTGCCCGTCCTGGCGGATGGCCGTCAGGAAGACCCCCTCGGGGGTCTGACGCACCAGTTCGTTGAGCAGGTAGACCGGCATGTTGCGATCGGTCTGCAGGTCCTCGACGGCGCGCTGCCGCGCCTTGAGGGCCTCGATCTCGCCCTTCAGCGACGAGACGTCCTTGATTTCTTCGTCCAGCTTGCTGATGGCCCCCCGAAGGAACTCGTTGCGGTCCATCTGCGATGCCGTCATCTGCTGCAGCACGGCATACCACAGCGCCACCAGCACGGCCCCGGCCACGGCCGACAGGCCCAGGCCCACAAAAAAGGCCTGCTTGCGCAGCCGTCGTTTTTCCTCGCGGTGAGGAAGAAGGTTGATGAGGATCATGCGAGGAACCTCCGCATCGCCAGGCCACATGCCGTCAGGTAGGAAGGGGCCTCGCGGCGAAGCTTGCTCTCGCGCACGGCCGAGCCCAGCTTCATGCCCTCGAAGGGGTTGATCACCATCGATGCGAATCCGGTCAGTTCGGTCACACGGTCCTTGAGGCCAGGCAGCGTGGCCGTGCCTCCGGCCAGCATCACGTAGTGCACCTTGTGGTGCGGGGTGCTGGTGAAGAAGTACTGCAGCGCCCGGCCGATTTCCTGAGACAGGCTGTCAACGAACGGGCTGAGGATGGTGGCCTGGTAGTCCTCGGGCAGGTCGCCGGACAGCTTCTTGAGCTCGGCCTCTTCGAACGAGAAGCCGTACTGCCTGGAGATGAGCTGCGTCAGCTGAGCCCCCCCGAATGCCTGGTCTCGGTCGTAGAGCAGTTCGTTGTCACGGAGCACCTTCAGGCTGGTGTTCTCTGCCCCGATCTCGAAGAGGGCGACCAGGGCGTCCTTGCCCTGGCCAGGCAGCCCCTCGATCAGGCGCTGCACCGCCATCCGCGAGGCATAGGACTCGATGTCGAGGATGGCCGGCTTCAAACCGGCGGCCTCGGCCAGCCCCTGCCGGTCCTGCACGCGATCCTTGCGCGAGGCGGCAATCATCACCTCGACGTCGCCAGCCGACGTCGGGCTCGGGCCGATCACGCAGAAGTCCAGACTCACCTCGTCCAGCGAAAACGGGATGTACTGGTTGGCCTCGGCCTCGACCTGCATCTCCATTTCCTCTTCGCGCAGGCCGGCCGGCAGCATGATCTTCTTGGTGATCACGGCAGACTGGGGCATGGCCATGGCGACGTGCTTCGTGCGCGTCCCGCTCTTGACGACGACCTTGCGGACGGCCTCGGCCACCTCGTCGAATTTCTCGATCTGTCCGTCGGCAATCCAGCCCTTTTCGAAAGGCTCTGAAGCAAACCGTTCCAATACGTAATCGCCAGATGCAGACTGGCTCAGCTCGACCAGCTTCACGCTCGATGAACTAATGTCCAGTCCGATCATCGGCGGATGCTTGCGGCCCAAGAGCGTGTCAAGAAAGCTCACACCATCCCCCATGCGTCGGGGCACGACGCTGGAAAGTTAATAAACCAGATCAATGCTAGCAGCAAAGAAAAACGGCTTGAACGCAGAGTTGGCAGGAGAATTCCCCATCTCGTTGCGGGATGCACACGTCTTACAAGCGGTTTCAAACATCCGCAAACGGATGCTTTTTGACCGCGCTGCGTGGTGTAACGGGTCGGATGCAACTGGTTTCTATAATCCGCGCACCTTCCACGGTCCGAGACCATGAGCGACACGCAGCAGCCTTCCAGCCCCCCGTCCCCCAGCGCCTCCCGAGGGCGCCGCCCCTGGTGGGTCACCTGGCTGATCAAGCCCGTGGCCGTGTTGCTCGGCCTGGTGCTCGCCGGCGCGGTCAGCGCCGTCCTGCTGGCTGGCGTGGGACTGGCCGTCGCCTACCCGAATCTGCCCGAAGTGCGCGGCCTGGCGGACTATCGCCCGAAGATTCCCCTGCGTGTGTTTTCGGCAGACGGCGTGCTGATCGGAGAGTTCGGCGAAGAAAAACGGCAGTTCACGCCGATTCGTGCCATTCCGAAAGTCATGCGCGATGCCGTGCTGGCCATCGAGGACGCCCGCTTCTACCAGCACGGTGGGGTGGATTACATCGGCGTGCTGCGTGCGGGCCTGGCCAACTTCGGTGAATCCCGCAGCCAGGGGGCATCGACCATCACCATGCAGGTGGCGCGCAACTTCTACCTGCCGACCGAGAAGACCTTCACCCGGAAAATCTACGAGATCCTGCTGGCCATCAAGATCGAGCGTCAGTTGAGCAAGGACCAGATCCTCGAGCTCTACATGAACCAGATCTACCTGGGGCAGCGCGCCTACGGTTTTGCGGCCGCGTGCGACACCTACTTCGGCAAGCCTCTGAACCAGATCACCGTGGCCGAGGCCGCCATGCTGGCCGGGCTGCCCAAGGCCCCGTCTGCCTACAACCCGGTGCGCAACCCGAAGCGTGCGACCTTGCGGCAGCAGTACATCATCGACCGCATGCTGGAGAACGGGTTCATCACGACCGACCAGCACGACGAGGCCAAGGCCGAGGTGCTGCGCTACCGCACCAAGACGCCCATCCCGCCGCACGCCGACTACGCCGCCGAGGCCGCGCGCCTGCTGATGCACGAGCAATACGGCCCCGAGGCCTACAGCCGCGGGCTGAACGTCTACACCTCCATCGACATGACGGAGCAGACGGCCGCGTGGCGCGCCCTTCGCAAGGGCCTGCTGGACTACGACCGACGCCAGCCGTGGCGTGGCCCGCAGGGCTATGTCGATCTGCCGACCGACCCCAGGCAGGTGGACGTGCGCGTGGCGGAAGCGCTCGAGGACCACCCCGACAGCGACGACAACCGCGCCGCCGTGGTGCTGCAGGCCGAACCCCGCCAGATCGTGGCCGTGCTGCAGAGCGGCGAGCAGATCGTGATCGGCCCGGAGGGGCTGCGCGCCGTCGGCCAGGCCCTGACCGACAAGGCCAGCCCCAAGCACCAGATCCGACGCGGCGCCATCATCCGCGTGAACCGCAACGCCGAGGGCAACTGGTTCGTGCAGCAACTGCCCGAGGTCGAGGGGGCGTTCGTGTCCATCGACCCGCGCACCGGTCTGATCAACGCCCTGGTCGGCGGATTTGATTTCAAACGCAACAAGTTCAACCACGTGACACAGGCGTGGCGTCAACCCGGCTCGAGCTTCAAGCCCTTCATCTATTCGGCGGCCCTCGAAAAGGGGTTCACCCCTGCCACGATGGTCAATGACGCGCCCTTGTTCTTCGACACCGGGGTGACCGGCAGCCAACCCTGGGAGCCCAAGAACTACGACGGGAAGTACGACGGCCCGATGTCACTGCGCCGGGGCCTGGCCAAGTCCAAGAACATGATCTCCATCCGGGTGCTGAAATCGGTCGGCGCGCGGTACGGGCAGGAATGGGTCACCCGCTTCGGCTTCGACGCCGAAAAACACCCGGCCTACCTGACGATGGCGCTTGGGGCAGGCTCCGTGACGCCCTTGCAGATGGCCAGCGCCTATGCGGTGTTCGCCAACGGGGGCTACCGCGTCAACCCCATGCTGGTGACGCAGGTGACGGACAACCGCGGCACCGTGCTGGCCGTGAACCGGCCCACGCCGCTGGACGAGCGCATGCGCGCCATCGACGCCCGCAACGCTTTCGTGATGACCAGCCTGCTTCAGGAGGTGACGCGGTCCGGTACGGCTGCCAAGGCCCAGGCCACCCTCAAGCGCCCCGACCTGTACGGCAAGACGGGCACGACGAACGATTCGATGGACGCCTGGTTCGCGGGCTACACCACCACCAACGTGGCGGTGGTGTGGATCGGCTTCGACCAGCCCCGCAAGCTGGGCGACCGGGAGACCGGCGGCGGGCTGGCCCTGCCCGTGTGGATCGAATTCATGGGCACCGCCTTGCGCAACACCCCCGTGGCCGAACCGGCTGCGCCAGAGGGTGTCGTCAACATCGGTGGCGAGTGGTTCTACGAGGAATACGCCGCGGGCAGCGGCGTGCGGGAACTGGCCCCCGACGCCTCAGACGGGCGCCCCAGCGCACCACCGCCCCCCACCGCCGAGGAGAAGCGCGGCATCCTCGACATGTTCGGCGGCGACGGACAGAAGCAGCCCTGAGCCGGGATCAGAACGCCAGGCCGGGCTGCCCTCCCTGCTCGCTGGCGCACGCCGACAGCAGGGCAAAGAACTCCTCGCCGGAGCGCGTGTCCAGCCAGCGGCCGCTTGCCGCGTCATACCGGAAGTGAAAGCCCCCTCGGCGTGCCGCCAGCCACAGTTCGTGCAGCGGCGGCTGGGCGTTGACGATCAACTGGCTGCGATTGGGCAGCGACAGCGTGATCATGCTGCCGGTGCGCGCCGTGTCGATGTCGATGACGTCGTCTTCCAGCCAGCGGTCCACCGTCGATTCGATGCGCGCCAACACCACCCGGATGGCCTCGTCGTACTGGGCATCGGTGAGCCCGGAAGTCGTGTCGAGGGAGGTGCTCATGGCGGGGATCCTTAGAATGTCGGGATGAGTCGCAAGAACGAAATTCTAGGCAGCCCCGGCCGCTCGGGGCAGGCCACGCGTCGATCTCCACTGAAACCGTGGGGCAAGCGCCGCACCGCGGGCCTCGCCGGCCTCGCGCTCGTGGCCGTTGTGAGCCTGTCGGCCTGCGGCCAAAAAGGCTCGCTGTACCTGCCCGGCCCCGCCGGCAGCGCCCCTCCACCCCCAGTCCTTCCGAACAAATGACCCTCCCCGGCTCCCCCTTCCTGGCTTACCGCGGCGACGACCTTCATCTGGAAGGTGTCTCGCTGAAGGCGCTGGCCCAGGCCCACGGCACGCCGCTGTACGTGTACTCGCGCCAGGCCATGCTGGCTGCGCTGGCCCCCTATCAAAAGGCGCTGGCCGGTCGGCCGCACCTGGTGTGCTATGCCGTCAAGGCCAACTCCAACCTGGCCGTGCTGCAGACCTTTGCCGAGGCCGGCTGTGGTTTCGACATCGTGTCCGGGGGCGAGCTGGCCCGTGTGCTGGCCGCTGGCGGAGACCCGGCCAAGGTCGTGTTCTCGGGCGTGGGCAAGACCCGCGCTGAAATGCGGCAGGCACTGGAAGCCGGCGTGCGCTGCTTCAACGTCGAAAGCACGGCCGAGCTCGAGGTGCTGTCCGAGGTGGCCGCGGCAGCGGGCCGCACGGCACAGGTCAGCCTGCGCGTGAACCCTGACGTCGACGCCGGCACCCACCCCTACATCTCGACCGGCTTGAAGGGCAACAAGTTCGGCGTGGCCCACGAGCAGGCGGTGGCGACCTACCGCCGCGCCGCCGAGCTGCCCGGCCTGGCCGTCACCGGCATCGACTGCCACATCGGCTCGCAGATCACCGAGGTGGCGCCCTACCTGGACGCGCTTGACCGCGTGCTCGATCTCGTCGAAGCGATCGAAGCGGCGGGCGTGCCCATCCACCACATCGACCTGGGCGGCGGGCTGGGTATCACCTACACCGACGAGGCCCCGCCGGCCGCCGACGCGCTCATCGGCCAGCTGCTGGCCCGCATCGACGCACGCGGCCACGGCCACCGCGAGGTGTTGTTCGAGCCCGGTCGCTCGCTGGTGGGCAACGCCGGCGTGCTGCTGACCGAGGTGATGTACCTGAAGCCCGGCGAACAGAAGAACTTCTGCGTGGTGGATGCCGCCATGAACGATCTGGCCCGTCCGGCACTGTACGAAGCGTGGATGGCCATCGTGAACACCTCCGTGCGCCAGGGCGACGCGCCGGTGTGGGACGTGGTGGGCCCGGTATGCGAATCGGGCGACTGGCTGGGCCGTGACCGTGCCTTGAACGTGCAGGCCGGCGATGTGCTGGCCGTGCTGTCGGCCGGTGCCTATGGCATGACGATGGCCAGCAACTACAACACCCGTGGACGGGCCGCCGAATTGATGGTGGACGGCGAACAGGTGTGGGTGGTGCGCGAGCGCGAGCAGGCCGCTGACCTGTTCAAGCTGGAGAAGCGCCTGCCGCGCTGACCGTCGCACCACGCGATCGCGACAGCCAAACAGAAAGGGGCGCCTCGAGCGCCCCTTCTGCTTTTTTCTTGTCTTGCTGGTCGGATGCCCGCCCCGAAGGGCGGCTCCGTTTCTTCTTCTTATTGTCTCCTCGTCACCGAAGATCAGAAGCTGTGGCGGACGCCCACGCCCACATAGCGAGCCGTGCCGCCCGGGTTGAGACCGGCGCCGGCGAAGACGGGCGTTTCGCGGAAGCCAAACGCAGTCGCGATGACGTTCGGGCCGCCCTGGATGGGCGCGCCCAGACCGGCGTCGGCTGCACGGCCTTCGTCGTCACGGATCTGGACCGCGCGTGCGTACACGGAAGTGCGCTTCGAGAAGGCGTACTCGGCGCCCAGCATGACGCCGGTGTCCTTGCCCTTGGTGAAGTTCGAGAACTTGATCTGCGAAGCCTGCGCAGAGAAGGTCCACTGGTTCACAGGGATGCGGGTACCGACGGCGAAGAAGCGCAGACGCATGTGGTCGTCGCTGGTGGTGAAGTCATAACGACCCTGGCCGAACGCACCGTCGATCATGATGCCGTTGCCGAACGTGTACTTGGCACCGATGTTGGCGGCGTCATAACGCTCGAGCGCGAAGCTCGACAGGCCCAGCAGCGTACCCGTCGGGGTCACCAATGCGAGCGAGGCACCGCCAAACAGGTTGCGGTGCAGGCCCAGCGTGACGTTGAAGTCCTTGCTGAACGCGTAGTTGGCGAACGCGCCCAGGGCACGACCCGTGTTGTTGGCGGCTTCGGTGCCGGCAGCGGCTGCACCCAGGATGCCGCCGTTCGTCGCATTCGCGCTCGCGCCGCGAGCGAAGGAGACGCGGCTCAGGGAGCCGGCGTTCGGCGAATAAGCCAGCGAACCCGTGAAGCCACCAGCCTGCACCCAGTAGCTCACCTGGTTGTCCCAGCGGACTTGCAGGTTGTTGGTGGCACCACCCTCGATGAACAGGTCGGTCGCGCCGAAACGCTCGCCCGTCACGAAAGCGGTCGAATAGAAGATAGGAGCGTATTGACGACCCAGACGCAGTTCGCCGAACGGGGTGGTCAGGCCGACGTAGCTCTGGCGGCCGAAGATGCGGCCGTCCTGGCTCAGGCCGCCGGTGTCGTGGCTCAGCTGGCCTTCCAGCACAAAGGAGGCCTTCATGCCGCTGCCGAGGTCTTCAACGCCGCGGAAACCGAAAGAGGTCTGCGACGTGGCGCTGGGCGAGACGCGCGTGACGGTCGAGTCGGTACCCTGGGTCGCCGCAACAGCAGGCAGCAGACGCACGCCGGCGGTCTTGTGCACGTTGTCGAGGCTGATGTCGGCGTTGCCGTAGATCGTGAGGCTGGACTGGGCGAAGGCGGTGCCAGCGGCGAGCGACGCCAGGGCAAGCGTGACGGCGGTGGTCAGGACGGACTTTTGCATCTGTTTTCTCCTTGGTACCCCCTCAACGAGGGCTGGGAGAAATTGTTCCTGAACGCCTGTTCGCGGAACCCTGAGGTTTACGCCATGTGTCGCAAAATGCCTACACCGTTCGGCGTAGAAGCCGTGATAACCCGCACAAAAAAAGGGCCCGAAGGCCCTTTTGGTGTCCGATTTTGTGAAATCAGAACTTGTGCGACACGCCGACGGCCAGGCCGCGGGCGGTGTTGCCAGCGGTGTTGGCGTAGCTGGCGACGCCCAGGTTGGCGGCATCGCTGTTGTTCACGTTGGTGAACAGGCCGTACACGGCGGTGCGCTTCGACAGGCTGTACACACCCTTCAGGGCCACGATGG
This sequence comes from Aquabacterium olei, assembly GCA_029279925.1. GTDB lineage: Bacteria > Pseudomonadota > Gammaproteobacteria > Burkholderiales > Burkholderiaceae_C > Aquabacterium > Aquabacterium olei_A. The sequence continues at coordinate 2,386 of JAJUHM010000037.1, read as the reverse complement.
TGGCGTTGTCGTCGTCACCGCGGTTCGCCAGGGTCGTGTTCTTGACCTTGGCCACCGAAGCCTGGACGGCGAATTCCTTGCTCACCGGCACATCGACACGCACGCCCATCAGACGGCGGATTTCAGCCGCGTCGGTGGTCTTGTCCATGTTGTAGTAGCCGGTCAGCTTGGCGACCGAGAAGTCGTAGCCAGCGTACACCAGCGCGCCGGTGTCCTTGATGGAGCCCGAAGGGTTGGCCTTGCCGTTGACGTAACCCAGGCCAGCCACCACGCCGTTGGCGGCGTAGGCGACGTTGAAGCCCCAGGTCTTGCCGGTGTCAACGCCGTAGGTTTCAGCGCCCGCAGCCGAAGAGGTACCGGCAGCGGTGCTGTACTGAACCTGAGCGCTCAGGCCCTTGACCAGGGTGGGCAGCAGGTAGGTGACGGCGTTGTCCAGGCGGCGGTACTTGTTCGACGCGAAGGTGTCGGCGATACGGAGGTCGTCGTAGCCTTGGGCGCCCAGCAGCGAGGTGTTGCCAGCCAGCAGACCGATCGACGAGTCGATGCGACCCAGACGCAGTTCACCGAAGCCACCACCCAGGCCAGCCCAGGCAGCGCGGTCGAAGAAGCGAGCCGAGTTGCCTTGCGCGCCGGTGTCCGACTTGAGGGCCGTTTCCAGCACGAAGTTGGCCTTCAGGCCGCCGCCGAGGTCTTCCGTGCCACGGAAGCCCAGACGCGAGGTGGCCAGGTTGTCGGACGAGACACGCGACACGGTGTTGTCGCTGCCCTTGACGCTTTCCAGCGAGGCGTCGACCACACCGTACAGGCTGACGGACGATTGAGCGAAGGCAGCCGAGGAAGCGGCGACGGCAGCCAGAGCCAGCAGAGTCTTTTTCATGGACTTCTCCAGAGTAGTTTCGAACGCTTTGGACGACCTTGAGGGGCTGCGGAGCGGCGCTCCGTCTGTGCAGTCCGTGTCGCATCGCGACCCGGCATGCCGTCCAAAACTGTGATGGATTGCAGCAGACTTTCCCCATCGGGGTGATGACACGGTTGTCATAAACGGGGCTTTGACGGCCAGAACGTTGTCCTACCGCAACAAGAAACGCGGGGCGCGGACGGATAAAACCCTGTTTTTCGGACGAATCCTGACCCATCGGCACAGGGCATGCGCGCCCTTCGCCCCCGCCATCTGCGTCGATAATCACTGTATGAGCATCCAGACCGACGATTTCGACCCGCCGCCGTCCCGCAAGGGGCGCCGTGCCGCTTCGCCCTCGCCGTTCGAGGCGGAGCCGGCCGAGCGCGTGGTGGGCGCATCGGTGGCGTCGAGCAGCGAAGATGCGCTCGAGCGCGCGCTGCGGCCCAAGGACCTGGATGAGTATGTGGGCCAGGCCAAGGCGCGCGAGCAACTCGAAATCTTCATCGGTGCGGCGCGCAAGCGCCAGGAGGCGCTGGACCACGTGCTGCTGTTCGGCCCTCCCGGTCTGGGCAAGACGACACTCAGCCACATCATCGCGACCGAACTCGGCGTGAACCTGCGTCAGACCTCGGGGCCGGTGCTGGAAAAACCGAAGGACCTGGCCGCGATCCTGACCAACCTCGAACGGCACGACGTGCTGTTCATCGACGAGATCCACCGGCTGAGCCCCGTGGTCGAAGAGATCCTCTATCCGGCGCTGGAGGATTACCAGATCGACATCATGATCGGCGAAGGGCCGGCGGCACGGTCCATCAAGCTGGATCTGCAGCCCTTCACCTTGGTGGGAGCCACCACCCGCGCGGGGATGTTGACCAACCCGCTGCGCGACCGCTTCGGCATCGTCGCGCGGCTCGAGTTCTATTCCGCCGCCGAACTGCAGCGCATCGTGACGCGCTCTGCCGGGCTGCTGGGGGCGCCGATCGACGAGGCCGGTGCGCTGGAGATCGCCAAGCGGTCACGCGGCACGCCGCGGATCGCCAACCGCCTGCTGCGGCGGGTGCGCGACTATGCGGACGTGAAGGGCACGGGCCGGATCACGCGCGACATGGCGGACAAGGCGCTGGCCATGCTGGACGTGGATCCCGTCGGCTTCGATGTGATGGACCGCAAGCTGCTCGAAGCCATCATCCACCGCTTCGACGGGGGGCCGGTCGGCCTCGACAACGTGGCCGCCGCCATTGGTGAGGCCCGCGACACGATCGAAGACGTGATCGAGCCGTATCTGATCCAGCAGGGTTACCTGCAGCGCACGCCGCGGGGCCGCATTGCCACCGCCACGGCGTTCAGACACCTGGGCCTGCAGCCGCCGCAGAGCGGGGACCTGCTGGACGGGGTGTGAGCCGCCTCAGCGGCGGCGCAGCAGGTGGATGAACTCTTCGCGACCGTCGACTTCGTCGGCCTGCTGGTCGACCAGCTCGTTGCCTG
>JAJUHM010000036.1 GCA_029279925.1 Aquabacterium olei | reverse complement strand
TCATGCCGGCGCTGGGCCGCTTCATCACGCTGTATTTCCCGCTGTTCCTGCTGGGGGCCGTGTTCGGCAAGCTGATGGAGGCCAGCGGGGCGGCCCAGGCGCTCGCACAGGGCATGGTCCGCCTGCTGGGCGCCGGGCGTGCCATCCTGGCCGTGGTCGGCGCCTGTGCCTTGCTGACCTATGGCGGCGTGTCGCTGTTCGTCGTCGCCTTCGCCGTCTACCCGATCGCGGTGGCGCTGTTCCGTGCAGCCGAGGTGCCGGCACGCCTGATCCCGGCGGCCATCGCGCTCGGCGCCTTCACCTTCACGATGACCGCCATGCCGGGCACGCCGGCCATCCAGAACGCCATCCCCATGCCCTACTTCGGCACGACGCCGTTCGCCGCGCCGGGCCTGGGGCTGATCGCCAGTGCCGTGATGCTGGGCGTGGGCCTGCTGTGGCTGGGGTACCGGGCGCGCCAGGCGGCAGCGGCCGGCGAAGGGTTCGGCGTGGCCGGGGACGCCATCGCGCCGCCGGTGGACGAGGCCCCGCTGCGTGCGCACGCGCAAGGCGCAGGCGTCGATGCCCCCGAGGCGGCACCGCCCGTGGTCGCGTCCCTGCCCTCGCCGGGCATGGCGCTCGCCCCCATCGTGCTGGTGGTGGCGCTGAACTACCTGCTGGCCGAGGTGCTGCTGCCGCGCTGGGACACGGCCTACCTGGCCGAGGCGCTGTATGGACCGACCGACATCGGCGCGGTGCGGGGCGTGTGGGCCATCATCGTGGCCCTGAGCGCGGCGATCGTGCTGATCGCGGCCACCCAGTACCGCCGTCTCGGCACGCTGACGGCCCTGCTCGACGCCGGCGCCGCGGCGTCCGTGATGCCCATCTTCAACACCGCCTCGCTGGTGGGCTTCGGGGCGGTCATCGCCTCACTGAGCGGCTTCGTGCTCGTGCGCGATGCGGTCCTCGGCATCGCGCCGGGCAACCCGCTGATCTCGCTGTCGGTGGCCGTCAACGTGCTGGCCGGCATCACGGGCTCGGCCTCCGGGGGCATGAGCATCGCGCTGCAGACGCTGGGCGATACCTACCTGCAACTCGGTCAAGCAGCCGGCATCTCGCCCGCGCTGCTGCACCGCGTCACGGCCATCGCCACCGGTGGCCTGGATGCGCTGCCCCACAATGGCGCGGTGATCACGCTGCTGACCATCAGCGGCATGACGCACCGTCAGTCGTATGCGGACATCGCGGTTGTGGCCGTGGCCGGCCCCATCCTGTCGCTGGCCGTGGTGATCGCGCTGGGGTCGCTCGTGGGCACCTTCTGAGCGAACCGGCTCAGGCGCCCGGGACCGACACGCCGGCCTGCATGGCCTGCTGATCGGCGTGGTAGCTCGAGCGCACCATGGCACCCACAGCCGCGTGGGTGAAGCCCATCTCGATCGCAGCCTGCTCGTAGGCCTTGAAGGTGTCGGGGTGCACGTAGCGGCGCACCGGCAGGTGGTGGCCCGAGGGTGCCAGGTACTGGCCGATGGTGATCATGTCGATGTCATGCGCCCGCATGTCGCGCATCACCTGGTAGACCTCGTCGTCGGTCTCGCCCAGGCCGACCATGATGCCGCTCTTGGTCGGCACATCGGGGTGCAGTGCCTTGAACTTCTTGAGCAGGTTCAGGCTGAACTGGTAATCCGAGCCCGGGCGCGCTTCCTTGTACAGGCGCGGCGCCGTCTCGAGGTTGTGGTTCATCACGTCGGGCGGCGCGGCCTTGAGGATCTCGAGCGCGCGGTCGTCACGGCCGCGGAAGTCGGGCACGAGGATCTCGATGCGCGTGGCCGGCGACTGCTCGCGGACCTGCTTGATGCACTCGACGAAGTGCCCGGCGCCGCCGTCACGCAGGTCATCGCGGTCGACCGAGGTGATCACCACGTACTTGAGCTTGAGGGCCGCAATGGTCTTGGCCAGGTTGGCCGGCTCGTTCACATCCAGCGGGTCGGGGCGGCCGTGGCCCACGTCGCAGAACGGGCAGCGGCGCGTGCACTTGTCGCCCATGATCATGAACGTGGCCGTGCCGTGCCCGAAGCATTCGCCGATGTTGGGGCACGAGGCCTCCTCGCACACCGTGTGCAGCTTGTGCTCGCGCAGGATCTCCTTGATCTCGTAGAAGCGCGTGGTGGGCGATCCGGCCTTGACCCGGATCCAGTCCGGCTTCTTCAGCACTTCGCCTGCCGGCACGATCTTGATCGGGATGCGCGCGGTCTTGGCCTGGGCCTTCTGCTTGGCGCTGGGGTCGTACGCGGGGGCAGCGGCATCGGAGGCGCCGACGGGATGGGTCGGCGCGTTATGTGGGGGCGTGACTTCGTGGGACATGGCTCCATACCCGCCATCCAGAAGGGAATGGCGAGGCTGCAAATGTAGCCGATGCCCCCTCATCGCCGCCAGCAGCATGTGGAAAGCCGCACGCACGCCCGGTGGGAGACCCGTGCACTCAAAAACACTTGATTCCGGACACCCTCCTGCCGATAAGGATGGTCATGGGGGCCCCTGGGGCCCTCATCCGGCGGCCCGCTCCAGGGTGTCGCCGGACGGGCTCCGCGATGCAGCGACGCCTCGGCGTTGTCGGATCCAGCCCGAACCCCATTTGCATCGGACCGTCACATGTCAAAGCGTCTTTCCCTCTCGGCCAGACTCAGCATCGCCACCGGCATCTTCTGGCTGGGATTCGTCATCCTCGCCGCCCTGGCCCTCCACGGCCTGCACAGCATGAGCCGCGACCTGCAACTGGTGCACGACACGCACATGCGCGCCAGCCAGACAGCGGCCAGCCTGAGGCAACTGATCCAGGACAACAGAACCGAGGTCCTGCTGGCCTACCAGCATGCGCCGGACAGCCCGGTGGTGGACGTGCATGACCACCCCGTCGACACCCATCTGAAGCGCCTGAACGAACGCCGTGCACGGATCGCCGAGACCTGGAAAGCCCTTCAGGCCCTGTCGAGCGACGCGGCCGATGACAAGGCCGCCTCCACCGTGGGCGACGCGATGGCGGCCTGGCTGACCAAAAGCGACGCCACCACCGCCGCGCTGACCCGGGAGGACTACGGCAAGCAGCAGCTCGCCACCTTCTTGCTGATCGGGCGCAATGAAGGGCGAGCCCTTTTCGATGCCCTGACCGCCCTGGAAGCGCACCACCTGCAAGCCGCCGCCCGCCTGTATGAAAACGCCCGCCACACCTACCAGAGCATGTGGGGGGCGGTGGTGGCCTTGTTGGCGCTGGCCCTTGCCCCCGCAACCTGGCTGGCATGGCGGGGTCTGCACCGCCTCGTCGGCGGCCTGCGCTACGCCCGCCAGGTTTCGACCGCCATTGCCGATGGTCAGCTCACCCCGATTGCCCCCGACCCACGCGGCGACGAGGTCGCAGCCCTGCTCGGCGACATGTCCCGCATGCGGGACAACCTGGCCGCGCTGATCGGAAGGGTCCGCGAAGTCAGTGAAAGCGTGGAAGTGGCCAGCAGCGAAGTCGCCTCGGGCAACCAGGACCTGTCGGTGCGCACAGAGCGCACAGCTGGCAGCCTGCAACAGACTGCCAGCACCGCCGTGCAACTCAACGACACGGTTCGGCTCAACGCAGACAACGCCCGCCAGGCCAACCAACTGGCCGACGCCGCCAGTCAGGTGGTCACCAACGCCGGACAGGTTGTCAGCGAGGTGGTCCACACCATGCGAGACATCCACGACAGCTCACGCAAGATCGCAGACATCATCGGTGTCATCGACGGCATCGCCTTCCAGACCAACATCCTGGCGTTGAATGCCGCGGTGGAAGCGGCCCGGGCGGGAGAACAGGGCAGAGGCTTTGCCGTGGTCGCCAACGAGGTACGGAGTCTGGCCAGCCGCAGCGCCGACGCCGCACGCGAAATCAAGACGCTGATCAGTTCCAGCGTCGAGAAGGTGGACAGCGGCTCGGCCCTGGTGGACAAGGCAGGCCAGACGATGGCCGAAGTGGTGTCGGCGATCCAGCGCGTGACCGACACCGTGGCCGAGATCCGCCATGCCAGCGAGGAGCAGAGCAGCGGAGTCTCGTTGCTGCAAGCATCGCTGACCGAGATGGACCAGTCCACGCAGCAGAACGCAGCCCTGGTCGAACAGAGCGCGGCCGCCGCCGAGAGCCTGAAACAGCAGGCTCAGCAGCTCGTGGCCGCCGTCTCCCGGTTTCGCTGAGACGGGCTCAGGCGAGGCGGCTGCAAAGTTGCTGCGCCAGCACCGCCGCGGCCTCGGCCGGGTCGGCCTGCACGCCCAGTGCCGCCAGATCCACCGTGGCCAGGCCCGCATACCCGCACGGGTTGATGCGCTGGAAGGGTGACAGGTCCATGGCCACGTTGAGCGACACCCCGTGGTAGGTGCAGTGCTTGGACACCTTGATGCCCAGCGCGGCCACCTTGCCCAGGCCCTTGAACGGGTCGCGCGGGTCGGCCGGCGTGGTCAGCGCCGCGTGCGAGAACGGGTCGTTCAGTCGCACATAGATGCCGGGGGCGCCGCCCACGCGGTGGCCGGTCACGCCAAAGTGCATCAGCGTGCGGATCACGGCCTCTTCGATGCGGTAGACGTATTCCTTGACGAAGTAGCCGCGCCGGCGCAGATCGAGCAGCGGATAGGCCACCACCTGCCCGGGGCCGTGGAACGTGACCTGCCCGCCCCGGTTGGTCTGCACCACCGGGATGTGGCCGGCGCCCGGCGGGTTGAGCAGCACGTGCTCGGGCTTGCCGGCCAGCCCCTGGGTGAACACCGGGGGATGCTGGCACAGCCACAGCTCGTCGGGCGTGTCGGGGGTGCGGGCCTCGGTGAAGGCCTGCATGGCGGCGTAGGTGGGTGCGTAGTCGGCCAGGCCGAGGTCGCGCACCAGGATGTCGGTCGTGCTCACGGGCCTGTTTGTATCACCGATGCACGCGGGCGAAGCACCGCCCGGCATCCGGGCCGCCCGCACCCTCAGGCACGCCCGACGCGCTGAAACAGCTGCCCGGGCAGGCGCGCCACCTCGCCGAGCAGTTCAAGCTCGAACAGGCGCGCCGACAGCGCGGCTGGCCCCAGCCCGGTTCGCGCGCACAGCGCCTCCTGGCTGACCGGGTCGTAGCCCATGGCGGCCAGCACGGGGTCGGCCGTCGGCTCGTCGTGGCCCGCTGCGGAAGGCGGCGGGCTCTCGTCGGGCAGCAGGTCGCCCACCTGCAATACCGGTCGCTGCAGATGCAACTCGTCCAGCACGTCCTGCGCGGTTTCCACCAGCCGCGCGCCCTGCTTGATCAAGGCATGGCAGCCCCGCGACTGTGGTGCGTGGATCGAGCCCGGGATGGCGAGCACCTCGCGCCCCAGCTCGGCCGCCAGGCGGGCGGTGATGAGCGAGCCGGACTGGACCGCGGCCTCGACCACGAGCGTGCCGCGGGACAGCGCGGCCACCAGCCGGTTGCGCTTGGGAAAGTGCCCCGCCAGCGGCGGCGTGCCCGGCACGAACTCGCTGAGCAGCAGCCCGTGTTCGCGGATGCGTGCGGCCAGCGCCGAATGGGCCTTGGGATAGACGATGTCCAGCCCCGTGCCCACCACGGCCACCGTGCCGCCGGCAGCCAGCGAACGCGACTGCGCTTCGAGCGCGCCTTCATGGGCGGCACCGTCCACCCCGCGCGCCAGTCCGGACACGATGACCACACCGGCCTCGCTGAGCGCGGCGGCAAAGGCCCGCGCGTTGTCCGCGCCCTGCGGTGTCGGGTGGCGGCTGCCCACCACCGCCACAGCCGGCCGCTGCAGCAGGGCCAGGTCACCCTGCGCGAACAGCAGGGGCGGTGGATCGGCCAGGTCCAGCAGCGCAGCCGGGTAGCGGCCGTCGGCCAAGCTCAGCACCTGGTGGTGCGGGCTGGCAGCCAGCCAGGCTTCGGTGCGGGCGACGACGGCCGGCAACTCGGGCGGGACCTGGCACAGCGCCGCCACATCCCGTTCGGACAGCAAGGTGCCCAGGGCCGACGGCGTGGCTGCCAGCACAGCCTGAGGCGAGCCGAACGCCGCCAGCAGGCGCCGGGCCTGCAAGGGCCCGATGCGCGGCGTCATCAGCAGGCGCAGCCAGGCGCCCAGTTCATCGTGATCCATCCCTTGAAGGGCCCTCGGCCCGGTCAGCGAAACGCACCGCCCTCACCTCTGTCGGGCGATCAGGCGGGCGCAACGGGAAAGTGCCGGCCACACCACACCGGCACCGTGCAGGCAATCAGGGCTGCGTGAAGCGATCGCCCACCTTGACGGCATCCTGCGCGTTCATGATCAGCGCGTACGACATGCGGTCGAACACGCGGAACACGAACAACAGCCCCTGGCGCTCGTCCGGCAGCTTCATCTGCGGACGATCGGGCTGGGTCATGTCGCGCACCACGCGGCCATCGCGCCACAGTGCCAGCACGTTGCCACGGGCCAGGCCATCGCGCGTGCCCCGGTTCAGGGCCACGATCTGGTGCTGCCCTGCCGCCAGCGCGTCGCCGTAAATGGAGGCGATCGCCCCGCTGATGGGCTGGGCCGGCGGGTGGGGCACCAGGCTGTCGAACTCGCGCACCGGCACGGGGGCCAGGCGGTCGCCCACCGAGGCTTCCTGACGGATGCTGTTGACGGTGAAGGTCGACGGGATGATGAGCGGCTTGCCATCGGCCCCGGTGCCCTCGGCGCCTTCGCGCTGCAGCGACAGGGTGCCCACGTACTGCGCCTCGTAGCCCAGCACCTCCTTGGTGGCCGGGTCGCGCAGCGGGCGAGGCTCGCGGAACAGCCGCCAGTCACGCACATTGCCCAGCTCGCCGCGCACGTAGGCGGTTTCCCCGCGAGAGAGCATCACGCGCCCTTCCTGGGTGGCCACGACGCGGGGGGCGGTCAGCAGCTGCTGGCTGTCTTCGAGGATGACGGCCTCGTTGAAGAAGGACTCGAGCAGGTGCATGGGCACCGCGGCGATGGCGTCGTAGAGGCTGCCCTCGCGCACACGGGGGGTGAGCTTGACATCGCCCGAGGCACCCAGCGGCTGCCCGACACGCAACACGGCGCGGCCATTGCGCTTGTCGAGGAACAGCACCTGACCCGGGAAGATCAGGTGGGGGTTGCGGATCTGCTGCAGGTTCATGCCCCACAGCTCCGGCCACCGCCAGGGCGACTTCAGGAACAGCGTGGCGATGTCCCAGAGCGTGTCGCCCCGCTTGACGGTGTAGCTGTCCGGCGCGTTGGGAGAAAGCTCGGAGAGCGGCACGCCGGCCTCGGCGACCTTCTGGGCCGTGGCCTTCTGCTGCGGGGTGACGGGGAAGTTGGGTTCGGCGCCAGCCTGGGCGGCACCCAGTGCGAACAGGGCCAGGACAGCCGCCCGGGCCACCGGGGCATACCGCCGGCGGGCGGGGCCGCAACCCAGAACGCCTGCCAGCCCCGGGGGCAGTGATCGCTCGCTCATGAAATCGGTCTCCGAAAACCGCCGAAGGGATTTCATCCAGCAAGGACTCCCCGGATTCGGCAAAATCTGGTCAGTGATCGAACGATTCTGCCCGCAAAAACCGGGCAGTCGCAACGAAAATTGCCCGGTGTTACGGCCCGATACCCGCCCTTGGGCGAACGCGTCGTTGCGCCCCATCCACATTCCACCCCGCTGAAATCCCCCGAGCTGCCATGGCCCTGTTGCCCATCCTGAAGTTTCCCGACCCCCGTCTGCACACGGTGGCCAAACCCGTGGCACAGGTCGATGACCGCGTTCGCCAGCTGGTGGACGACATGCTGGAAACCATGTACGACGCCAAGGGCGTGGGCCTGGCGGCCACCCAGGTGGATGTGCACGAGCGCGTGGTGGTGATCGACACCAGCGAGGAGCGCAACCAGCCGATGGTGCTGATCAACCCGGAGATCATCCAGGCCAGCGACGAGATGATCGTGTGGGAAGAAGGCTGCCTTTCGGTGCCGACGATCTACGACAAGGTCGACCGCCATGCCCGCGTTCGGGTGCGCGCCACCAACCGCGATGGCGAGGTGTATGAGTTCGATGCCGACGAGCTGCTGGCCGTGTGCGTGCAGCACGAGCTCGACCACCTGATGGGCAAGGTGTTCGTCGAATACCTGTCGCCCCTCAAGCGCAACCGCATCAAGACCAAACTGGTCAAGCGCGCCCGCGACGAGCAGCAGTCCGCATGAGCGCGCTGAAGGTCGCGTTCGCGGGCACGCCGGAGTTCGCCCGCGAGGCCCTGGCCGCCATCCTGGCCGCCGGATACGAGGTGCCGCTGGTGCTGACCCAGCCTGACCGACCGGCGGGTCGCGGCATGAAGCTGCAGGCCTCGGCCGTCAAGCAGCTGGCCATGGCCCATGGCATTCCGGTGGCGCAGCCGCACAGCCTGAAGCTCGACGGCAAGTACCCGGACGAAGCCGCCGCCGCGCGGGAGGCCCTGCAGGCCGCCGCACCGGACGTGATGGTGGTGGCCGCCTACGGCCTGATCCTGCCGCAATGGGTGCTCGACCTGCCGCGGCTCGGCTGCCTGAACATCCACGGCTCGTTGCTGCCACGGTGGCGGGGTGCTGCCCCCATTCACCGCGCCATCGAAGCGGGCGATGCCGACACCGGCATCACCATCATGCAGATGGACGCGGGACTGGACACCGGCGACATGCTGCTGATCGAGCGCGAGGCGATCCGCCCGGACGACACCACCGCCGCCCTGCACGACCGCCTGGCGGCGCTCGGCGGCCGGCTGATCGTCGACGCGCTGCACCAGGCACAAGCCGGCGGGATGCCACGCACCCCTCAGCCTGAAGAAGGGGTGACCTACGCACACAAGATCGACAAGGCCGAGGCCGCCATCGACTGGCGCCAGCCCGCGGCCGCCCTGGCACGCCGGGTGCGCGCCTTCGACCCGTTCCCGGGCTGCACCTTCACCTTGCCCGGCGCGGCGAAGGGGGCCGACACCATCAAGGTGTGGGCGGCCAGTGTGGTGCCCGCCAGCGGCCAGCCCGGCGAGGTGCTGCACGCGCAGGGCGACACCCTGGTGGTGGCCTGCGGCGAGCAGGCCCTGGCCTTGCACACCCTGCAGAAACCGGGCGGCAAACGGCTTGGCGCGCGTGAATTTCTGCAAAGCACGGTTTTGCCGGCCGCATTGACTTGAACGGGCCACGGGCGTCCGCATCTAATCGGTGTTTCGGGGCGCCCGTCGCCCGCTGGTTTTCCTGGACCAAGGAGGGTCCTCACGATGTTCAACATGATGAAAACCGCCATCCTGATGGCGGCCATCACCGCCCTGTTCATGGCCATCGGCGCCATGATCGGGGGCCGCGCCGGCATGATGATGGCCCTGGTCGTGGCGCTGGGCATGAACTTCTTCAGCTACTGGTTCTCCGACAAGATGGTGCTGAAGATGTACAACGCGCGGGAGGTCGACGAGACCTCGGCGCCGCGCTTCTACGGCATGGTGCGCGAACTGGCGCAGCGGGCCCAGATGCCGATGCCCAAGGTCTACCTGATCGACGAGCGGGCCCCCAATGCGTTCGCGACCGGGCGCAACCCGGACAACGCCGCCGTGGCCGCCACCACGGGCATCATCAACGTGCTGACCGAGCGCGAGCTGCGTGGCGTGATGGCGCATGAACTGGCCCACGTCAAGCACCGCGACATCCTCATCAGCACGATCAGCGCCACCATGGCCGGTGCGATCTCGATGCTGGCCAACTTCGCCGTGTTCTTCGGCGGCCGCGACTCCGAGGGCCGGCCCACCAACCCGATTGCCGGCATCGCCGTGGCCATCCTCGCGCCACTGGCCGCCAGCCTGATCCAGATGGCCATCAGCCGGGCGCGCGAGTTCGAAGCCGACCGCGGCGGCGCGGAGATCAGCGGCGATCCCGCAGCCCTGGCCAGCGCACTCGACAAGATCCACCGTTACGCCCAGGGCATTCCGCTGCGGGCAGCCGAAGCCCACCCGGAGACGGCCCAGATGATGATCATGAACCCGCTGTCCGGCGGGGGCTTGCGCGGCCTGTTCTCGACCCACCCGGCCACGGAAGAGCGCATCGCCCGCCTGATGGCCATGGCCCGCCAGGGTCGCTGACGCTTTTGCACCCCGGGCATGCCGCCGGGGTGTCACAGCCGGTCAAGTCTGGCTTCCAGTTGCCGATAACCTGTTCTGCCATGTGGTGACCGGGGTGTCACCACACCGGAAGGACGCTGGATGCCCATCGACGACCCCAAGCCTGCCTTTGTGAACGACACCCCCGCACGCCACACCCGGCCCGCCTGGCTGGCGTTGCTCATCGGCCTGACGCTCAGCGTGGGTGCATGGTGGGGCGCCGCGCAGCGGATCCAGATCGAGGCCGATGCAGCCTTGCAGCGTGATGCCAGCGACCTGTCCCGGCGCTTCGAAGAGCAGATGGCCCACCACCTGGCCATGCTGCAGGGCTTTCAAGCGCTGTTTGCGGCACATGGCGAAGCGGGGCGCGATGCCTTCCACCGCCACCATGTGGCCCTGAACGCCGAGAGAACCTATCCCGCCCTGTGGGCCGTGCACTACGCCCCCCTGGTGTCGGAAGACGAGCGCGCCGCCTTCGAGGCGGCGGTGCAGGCCGACCGATCGCTTCGCGAGGAGGGCTACACGGGCTTCCACATCCGACCGGCCGAGCCGGCCCGCGCCCAGTACGTCCCCGTGACCTATGTCGAACCGCCCGGTCGCATCGACAGCATGCTGGGCCAGGACCTGCTCGACGAAGCCGCACGCCGCCAGGCCGTGATGCGCGCCCGCGACGCCGGCCAGATCCAGTCCACGCCCCCGTTGCAGATCCGCGGCCTGCCCGCCGGCACCAGCGGCCTGGCGGTGCGCTTGCCGCTCTACAGCGGCGGGCGGCAACCCGACACCCTGGAAGGCCGCCGGACGCATTTCCAGGGGGTGGTGACGGGCGTGCTGCTGACCCGCATGCTGATGGCCCAACTCGGCGAGAACCGGGACTGGCGCCGGCTGCACTGGCGGGTCGAGGACCAGGGCCCGCTGGACGGCTCGCCCGACCATGACTCGGCCGACGTCACGCCCGTGCTGTTCGACACCGCGGCCTTCGGCGGATCGGCCTGGGGCGGCCCTCCATCTGCGCAACCGGCCGACGAGGCCGATCGGATCGTGCACCGCGCGGAGATGGCCGGTCGCCGCTGGCAGCTCAGCTTCACCCGCCCCCCCGTGCGCCCGCTGGGACAGCCCTACCCCATGGCCTTGCTGCTGGGCGGCGTGGCCGGTTCGGTCGGGCTGTGGTGGGCCTGGCGCAACCGGGGCCTGCGCGCCTGGCAGGCCGCGCAGCTTGCCGACGAGCTCAGCGCACGCGCCACCGACAACGAGCAGCGCCTGCGCGCCATCATGGACCACACGGTCGACGGCATCATCACCGTGGCCCCGTCCGGCCGCGTGCTCAGCCTGAACGAGGCCGCCTGCCGCATCTTCCGGCGCGACGCGGCCAGCGTGCTGGGTCAGCACCTGAGCCTGTTGCTGCCCGAAGCAGGACAACAGGAGCGCGGCCGCCGGGTCGAGCAGTTCCTGCAGCAGCAGTGCACCGGCTTCGACGGGCTGGGACGCCGCACCGAGGCGCTGCACGGCGAGACCGGCGGGCTGTTCCCGGTCGAGCTGTCGGTCAGCTCGATGGTCTACAAGCAGCAGAAGCACTACATCGTCATCGTGCGCGACCTGAGCCTGCAGGAGACCGCCGAGCGCGCCGTGCTCGAGGCCCAGCGCCAGCTCAACGAGATCGACGAAATGCGCCGCGTCATCGTCCACCACGCGCCCTACGCCATCTGCGTGCTCAACACGATGGGCGTGATCCAGGCCATCAACCCGGCAGGCGAGCGGCTTCTGGGTCACAGCGCGATGGAGCTGGTCGGGCGCAGCACCGCCGAACGCTTCTTTGACCCGGAGCAGGTGGCCGAGCGCACCCGGATGCTGGCCCTGCGGCTGGATCGCCCGGTGTCATCGGGGGAGCTTTTCAGCCACCTGGCGCGGCAGAGCCCTGGCCTGCCGATGGAATGGATCCTGCGCCGCAACGACGGCACGCCGCTGGTCGCCGAGCTGTCCGTGACGGAGCTGCGCAACGAGCACGAGCAGCTGACCGGCTACCTGGCGATGGCGCAGGACGTGACCTCGCGCCGCGAGGCCGAGCAGCAGGTTCAGCACATGGCCCTGCACGACGCCCTGACGGGATTGCCCAACCGCAACATGTTGCAGGAGCAGCTCAAGGTCTCGCTGAGCACGGCCGAGCGCGAGGGCGGCCTGATGGCCATGATGTTCCTCGACCTTGACCGCTTCAAGAAGATCAACGACGGCCTGGGCCATCACATCGGCGACCACGTGCTGATCGAGGCCGCGCGCCGCCTGATGGCCGTGATGCGGACCTCGGACATCGTGGCGCGGCTCGGGGGCGACGAGTTCGTCGTGCTGCTGCCGCAGATTGCCGAAGCCGGCGACGGCCTGAGGGTCGCGGAAAAGCTCATGGCGGCCTTCGACGAGCCGCTTCGGGTGGGGCCGCACGAGCTGCGCGTCACACCCAGCATCGGGCTGGCGCTGTACCCCGAACACGGCCGCGATGCCATCACCCTGATGCGCCATGCCGATCTGGCCATGTACCAGGCCAAGCACGCCGGGCGCAACCGCGTGCAGGTCTACAGCGACCGAATGGAGTCGCCTTCGGCGGAGTCGCTGGTGCTGGAGAACGCGCTGTACAAGGCGCTGGACCGCAACGAGCTGCGCCTGCACTTCCAGCCTCAGTTCAGCTGCCGCACCGGCGCCATCACGGGGGCCGAAGCGCTGCTGCGCTGGGCCCACCAGGGCAAGCTGGTGTCACCCGCCGAGTTCATCCCGCTGGCCGAGGAAACCGGGCTCATCGTGCCGATGGGCCGCTGGGTGCTGCAGCGGGCCTGCGCCCTGGCCCAACAGTGGCGCACTGAAACCGGCTGGCCCTTGCGGGTGGCCGTCAACCTGTCGGCCGTCCAGCTCGACCGGGCCGAAATCGTGGACGAGGTTCGCGCGGCACTTGCCGGCACCGGCCTGCCCCCCACGGCACTGGAACTGGAGATCACCGAAAGCGTGGTGGTGCGCGAATCCCTGCGGGCGGCGGCCGTGCTCAGCCAGCTGCGGGCGCTCGGCGTGGGCATCGCCATCGACGATTTCGGGGTGGGTTACTCCAGTTTTGCCTACCTGCGCGAGCTCCCTGTCGACCGCTTCAAGCTCGACCGCAGCTTCCTGTCGGCCGTGCCCGCCTCGCCGGGCGACAGCCGTCTGGCCGCCGCGCTGATCGCCATGGCACACCGACTGGAGGTCGGCATCGTGGCCGAAGGCGTGGAGACGGCGGAACAGGCGGCCTTCCTGGCGGCCCACCACTGCGACGAAGCCCAGGGCTATCACCTGGGTCGGCCGGTGGACGAGGCCGCCTTCGCCGCGTTGCTGCACCGGCACGCGACAGCTCAGCGGGCCAGCGCCCTGGCTCCCCCCGACCCCAGCCTGGCCATCTGAGGCCGGCCGCGTGGCTCAGGCCAGCCAGATCGTCAGCACGCCCAGCACCAGAAACAGCAGCGCCGAGCCGCGGTGGATCCAGTCCATGGGCAGGCGCTGCGTCAGGCGGTCGCCCAGGTAGACCGCCGGCACATTGGCCAGCAGCATGCCCGCCGTCGTGCCGGCCACCACCTGCACGAACACATCGGGATACCGGGCCGCCAGCACGACGGTCGCCACCTGGGTCTTGTCGCCCATTTCGGCCACGAAGAACGCCAGGGTCGTGGCCGCCAGCACGCCCAGGCCGGAAGGGAGCTTCACCTCGTCGTCATCGACCTTGTCGGGGATCAGCATCCAGACGGCCACGAGCAGGAACGAGCCCCCGACCAGCCAGCGCAGGGCCTGCGGCCCCAGCCACTGCGTGAGCCAGGCGCCCAGCGCCGCAGCCAGCGCGTGGTTCAGCACCGTGGCAATGAGGATGCCGGCCACGATGGGCAGCGGGCGGCGGTAGCGCGCGGCCAGCATCAGGGCCAGAAGCTGGGTCTTGTCGCCCATTTCGCCGAGGGCCACGGCCGTGGACGACACGAAGAAAGCATCAAACATGTGGGATCGGGGATGAGTGGGGCCGGGCGGCGTCGAGCCTATGGACATGGACGCACCCGCCCGGCCACCCGGCGTACGCCATGCCCAAGGTCTTGCCAGGCGATGCCCCGGGCGCCATGGCCTGCTGGCCAAGTGTGTTGACGCACGGACCGCGGCGCAGGGCCGCGGGAGGCTACTCCCCAAGGGACGGGCCAGATTGTAACGCGGAGGGAACGGTCAGCTGAGCAGGCGTTCGGGATCGGCGTCGAGCTTGGCCAGGGCCTCGCGGGTGGCGCGGGTCGTGAGGGATTCTTCTTCCACCGGCACCAGCAGCCCGGCTTGCAGGAAGGCCGCCAGGCGGCGCGCCTGGAACAGCACCCCGCGTCCCGAGGGCGTCACGAACAGCGCGAGCTGCTTCTGCAGCCCCTGCCACGCCAGCTGCACCGGCTCGCGGCGCTGGCGGTAATCGAGCTCGAACCAGGCGCCGATCTGCAGCTCGCGGGCCCAGGCCAGCATGGCCGGCGTGGGCATGGTGCCGCCTTCGGCCACCACCTGCAGCTCGTCCGTCTCGTGGCCGGACAGGTCGCGCAGCGTCTGCTCGTCCAGATCGACCTCGGCCAGATCGGGCAGCACCTCGTCCAGCGCGTCCAGCCGGTCGGTCACGGCCTTGAGGTGCGCCGGCGAGATCGACGCCGATCGCGCCGAGAACGCGGCGGCCAGCGCCGCATTGAGCTGCTGAACGTGTTCGTCCTGCTTGGCCACGGGCAGCCCGGCCCGCGCCATGCCGTCGCGCACGATCTTGAGCAAGGGCGGCAGCCGACGCAGGACATCGGCGCGCTCCTCGCGCGAGGTCTTGGCGCTGGCCGACCAGATCAGGTCGGCCGCCGCGCGCTTGAGGATGCGGGTCTCGTCGCTGCCGGGGCTGGTCTGCACGGCACTGTGTGCCAGCACGTCGGCCCAGACCCGGAACAGGAACTCGCGCACGCCCTCGTGGACGGGCACGCCATCGAGCATCTTGCGCAGCTCGATGGTGTACTGGATGGCGCAGGTCTCGCGCTGCTCGACCTGCTGCGCCAGCGACACGCCCTTGCGGGATGCCTCGTTGCCATCCCGGAAGTAGGTCTCCAGGAACTTCTGGAACTCGACCAGCACGGTCTGGAACACCCGCCGCCCCGTGTCCGGGTAGGCCTCGACCACCTGCACGACGCGCTTGATCTCCTTGTGCAGCGCGTCCTCGTCGTGACTGGCTCCGCCGCCTGCAAACCCCATGACGCAACTGCCCATGCGGTCGATCAGCATGCGGGCCGGGTGGTTGGTGGTGGCGAAGAAATCGGGCTCGCTGACGGCCACGCGCAGCACCGGCATCTGCAGCCGCGCAAACCAGACGCGGATGCTGGCGGGCAGGCGCTCCTCCGTCAGGATGTGCTGGAACAGCAGGGCCACGATCTCGATGGTCGCGCGCTCGACCGGCGTGGCGGCCGCCTGCTTCAGGGCGCGCTTGCTGTCCTCGATGTCGCGCAGGGCCAGCGCCGGGTTCTCGCCGGCGATGCCGCCCACATCGGTGTGGCGACGCAGCACCTGGCCGGCTTCGCGCATGGCATCGCCCAACCCCGGGCTGACGAACACCGGCTGGGCGTCCGTGACCGGGTTGGCGGTGGGCGCGAAGGCGGGCACCTGCCGCGCCACCATCTGGTTGAGCTTGCCCAGCACAGCCTGCGACTGCCCGGGGGTGCGCAGCATGCCGGGCGTCTGGGTGAGGAGCTGGGTCTCTTCATAGGGCTGGCTCAGGGGCTGCAACCCACTGTTGCCGCGCGTGCCTGCCGCGGAGGGCGATGCCCCCCCCACGCCGCCGACGCCGCCCGCGCCCCGTGCCCCGCCGACAC
>JAJUHM010000035.1 GCA_029279925.1 Aquabacterium olei | reverse complement strand
GCGGATGGCCTCCAGCAGGCGCAGCGCACCGATGCCATCGGCGTTGGCCGTGTACTCCGGCTCCTCGAACGAGACCGCCACGTGGCTTTGCGCCGCCAGGTTGTAGATCTCGTCAGGCTGCACCTTCTGCACGATGCGCACCAGCGAGGTCGAGTCCGTCAGGTCGCCATAGTGCAGCACGAAATTGCGGTTGTTGACGTGCGGGTCCTGGTACAGGTGGTCGATGCGGTCCGTGTTGAACAGCGAGGAGCGGCGCTTGATGCCGTGCACCTCGTAGCCCTTGTTCAGCAGGAACTCCGCCAGGTAGGAGCCGTCCTGGCCGGTGACGCCCGTGATCAAGGCGACTTTCTTGCTCATGTCCGAAACTTTCTGTGTTCAATGTCCAAAAAAACGTGAGCGCATGCCCGGAGACATGGCCCGCTCCAGATCTCGCGCGAACGCGTCCTGCAGCGCGAACTCGACCGCTTCGTCCGCGCCCAGCGAAGACATGCGTACCAGCATGCCGTCCACGATCATGCCTTGCATACCGTAGCGTATCTGCTGCAGCTTGCGGCTGAGGCCGGGCACCGCCACCGTGTCAGACAGCGTGACCCAGTAGGTGACCGGCTCGTGCCGCTGGTGCTTGGTGCCCACCATGCGCATGGCGGGAATGACATGGCCGGCCAGCGCCAGCTCCGTCACCCCCCGCGCCGCCACGGTGAAGCCCTGAGCGTCGTAGCAGAACTCGGGACGGTGCGCGGCCGAGTTCCAAGAGTTTTGATTGCGCCCATAAGCCAGCGACAGCATGACGCGTTGACCGCGGCTGTTCACGTAGGTGCGCGACAGTGTCTGCGAATAGAACTGGGCCAGCGTGGCATCCAGCGTGGGGTCGGACACCACGGGCGCGGCATCCACGGCTTCCACCCAGTCTCCAAAGCGTTGCGGCACGGCGACTTCCAGGTCCAGGGCCGGCAGTTCGTCGGCCATGACCCGAGAGGGCTTGAGCGCTTCGGCACCGCCCACCGCGGCCAGCATGGCGGCGAGCGCCACGAAGGTGGCCACGCCGACACGCCGCAGGTCATCGAGCTTCAACACGGGCGCCTCCATCACGGTCAAAACGCGCCGCCAGCAGGCGGTCAAACAGGAAGGTCAGCACCAGGGCGATCGCGAACAGCACCATCCCGGCAAAACCGTGGGCAAAGCCCTGGCCCGCCTGGTCGCCCAGATGGTAGGTGATGAGCACCAGCACAAGCACCCGGGCCACGTTAGAGACAAAGGAAATCGGGACGATCATCACAGCCAGCAACACATTGCGTACCTTGGACTGGTATCGCATGATCTTCATGTAGAGCAGGCCGAGCGCCTCGAGCGTGAACAGCGAATTCAGCCCCGAACAGGCGTCGGCCACCAGCAACTGGTACTGCCCAATGACCAGCACCACCCCCGAGCGACCAATGGGGTAGCCAGCCAGATAGAGCAGCTTCTCGGCGACCACCGAGACCGCGTGCTTGAGCGGCATGGTGATGGCCTGCACAAAGGCGCCCGGCAGCGGCACCGAGAACACCAGGAACAAGATAGGGAACCAGGCTCGCTTCAGTGCCGACCACCCGTGCAGCACCAGCAATCCCGCGGCCAGCACCAGAATCTGGGAGCCGGCCTCTAGTTCGATGACCGACTGCGACCGGCCCACCAGAAAACACATCAGCCCGACGGCAAGCAAGCCGAAGCCCGCACCCAGGGCCGGCCGGGACGGACCCGCGAAGATCTCGCCGCGCCCGGTCCACAGCAGCCAGGCGCTGGCCGCCACGATCAGCGGGCCATGACCCTGCTCATCGGTGGCCCAGGTGGATTGCGCCAGCTGCGCATAGGTCGGCCCGTACAGACAGGCGAACCCGATGAGCAGCAGCACGACACCCCAGGCCAGCCCCGGCGTGGCAAGAGGGGATGCGGGCGGCAAGGCCGCCGCCCCCGTCGATGGTGTGACTTCAGCAGACATGGCGAATTGTTACCCGCCCGGCACAGAAGTTCCCAAAGCCCTTGCTACGTGACTACCCTGCCTCCGGGGGGCTCTCCTTCGGCGGAGCCACCCCATGTGCCATTGCGTCCCCCGCGATCAGGTGGGCGCCCCCGGACGGCAGCGCCACGGGCGGTGCCGGGACTCTCTGCACGGTCTCTCCGGTGTGCCGGCGCGCTCCCTCGCCGTCCAGGCAGGCATGTGCTGCCGGACACCCTTGATCAAGGGCCACGGAAACACCTATCTCGAAAGGAACAAAAGATGTCGGACCACGCAGGGCCGTCACACTGGCAGTAAGTCACGGCATTCCTCAACCCATCCGGACTGCAACGCGCTACGCTCGGTTGGACACCCCCTGTTTGCGCAGGGCAGCGGCCGAGTGCCTGTGGTGTTTCTATGTTTCACTTATGTATGGATGATCGACACGGGTTAGCAAGCGCGGAGGTACCCCACGGCGTGCAAAAACCCCTGGACTTGCAGCCGGCGTGATGCCTTGCCTGGTTCGGCCCGCCAGACCGAGCAGTTACCCTGAACTTTCGCGTACCACCCGACTCCTAGAATCAGTTCGCAGCCCGTTCAACGGGCACTCTCAACTGCCCCGCGGGGTACCCATGCGACATCCTGATCCCAACTTCGGCTATCCCTCGCTGACCATCCCGGACAAGCGCTGGCGTGCGCCGTCCCGAGCCAGCGAGTCGCCGTTGAACAAGACCGCACCCGTCCACCACTTCATGAGACAAGGCGCTTTCGTGCTCGACAGCCACATCGACGCCGTCACCTGGGACGAGTGCATCGCCCGGGTGTCGTCGTGGGCTGCCTTGCGTCAGTCGCGCTATGTGACGCTGTGCAATGTGCACTCGGTGGTGACCGCCAGCGAAGACACCGAATTCCGTCGCGTGATCGGCCAGGCCGACCTCGCCCTGCCCGACGGCGCCCCCATCGCCTGGGCCCTGCGCCGCGAAGGCCATACCGAGCAGACCCGCATCAGCGGGCCGGACCTGATGTGGCGCTACTTGGCCGAAGCCGAGCGCCTGCGGCAGAAGGTCTTCTTCTACGGCAGCACCGAGAACACCCTGAGCGAGTTGCGGGCCCGGATTGTCTCCAGCTTTCCTCACCTGCAGATCGTGGGCATGGCCTCGCCGCCCTACCGGGCGCTGTCGGCCAAGGAAGACCAGGCCTACGTCGACCAGATCAACCGCTCGGGCGCACACGTGGTGTTCGTCGGGCTGGGTTGCCCCAAGCAGGAAAGCTGGATGGCGGCCCACCGCGGTCGCATCCATGCCGTCATGCTGGGCGTGGGCGCGGCCTTTGACTACCACGCCGGCACCCTGAAGCGGGCACCGAACTGGATGCAGAAGATGGGCCTGGAATGGCTGCACCGCCTGGGCAGCGAGCCGCGTCGTCTGGCCGGGCGCTACCTCCACACCAACTCGGTGTTCGTGCTGCGCATGATGAAGTCCGCGCTGCTGGGCCGACGTGCAGGCAAAGGACAGGAAGTCTGACCGGCTGGCCTTCTTCGTGTCCCCCCTGCTTGAACGCCGCCTTCCGCGGCGTTCTGGCTTTTGGGGCACCTGCCCTGCTTCGGTGCCGCCCTGTCGCTACACTGCCTCTCGCACACCGACACCTTCTTCCTGCTCACACCGACACCTCATGGACAAGCAAGCAAAGATCTTCGTGGCCGGCCACCGCGGCATGGTGGGTTCGGCCATCGTGCGTCGACTGGAACAGGCGGGCTACACCCAGGTGCTGACCCGCAGCCGCCAGGAGCTGGATCTGCTCAACCAGCAGGCCGTGCACGAGTTCATGCACGCCGAGCAGCCCGACTACCTCTTCATCGCGGCCGCCAAGGTCGGCGGCATCCAGGCCAACAACACCTACCGGGCCGATTTTCTTTATCAGAACCTCGTCATCGAGGCCAACCTGATCCACGCGGCCCACACGGCCGGCGTGCAGCGCCTGATGTTTCTGGGCTCGAGCTGCATCTATCCGAAGCTGGCGCCGCAGCCACTGAAGGAGGACTGCCTGCTCACCGGCCCGCTCGAGCCGACGAACGAGCCCTACGCCATCGCCAAGATCGCCGGCATCAAGCTGTGCGAAGCCTACAACCACCAGTACGGCCGGCAATACATCAGCGTGATGCCGACCAACCTGTACGGCCCGAACGACAACTACGACCTGAACAACAGCCACGTGCTGCCCGCCCTGATCCGCAAGGCGCACGAAGCGAAGCTGCGAGGCGACCAGAGCCTGGTGGTGTGGGGCACCGGCACGCCCATGCGCGAGTTCCTGTACGCGGACGACCTCGCCGACGCCTGTGTCTACCTGATGGAGCAGGGCTATGACGGCCCGCTGGTCAACATTGGCACGGGCACGGACGTGACCATCCGCGAGCTGGCCGAGACGGTGGTGAAGGTGGTGGGTTTCGAAGGCGATCTGAGCTTCGACAGCAGCAAGCCGGATGGCACGCCGCGCAAGCTCATGGACGTGTCACGCCTGACGGGGCTGGGCTGGCAGGCCCGGACCGGACTGGAAGAAGGCATCGCCCTGGCATATCAGGACTTCCTGCGGCGCCAAGGCTGACGCCGCCCGGTGGGCCCCGCTCGGGGCGCCCACCGGACACGGGCCGGTCGCAGCCCTCTCAAACGCGGTAGAAGCCGCGGTACCAGCGCACGAAGCGGCCGACGCCTTCGGTCAGGCCCACGGCGGGATGGACCCCGGTCCAGGCTTCCAGCGCCTGCACATCCGCATAGGTGGCGGCCACATCGCCCGGGGCCATGGGCTGCAGGTCCAGCTGTGCCTTGACGCCCAGGGCCTCTTCGAGGCTGCCGATGAAGTCCATCAGCGCCACCGGCTGGCTGTGGCCGATGTTGAACACGCGGTACGGCGCCCAGGAGGCGGCCGCCGAGGGGTTCATGCGGTCGAAGGACGGGTCGGGCTGCGGCAGGCGATCGGCCGTGGCCACGACACCCGCGACGATGTCGTCGATGAAGGTGAAATCACGCTTCATGTTGCCGTGGTTGAACACCTTGATCGGCTCGCCGGCCAGGATGGCGCGGGCAAACAGAAAGGGGGCCATGTCCGGCCGCCCCCACGGGCCATACACCGTGAAGAAGCGCAGGCCCGTGGTGGGCAGGCCGTACAGGTGGCTGTAGGTGTGGGCCATCAGCTCGTTGGCCTTCTTGGTGGCCGCGTACAGGCTGACAGGGTGGTCGACCGCATCGGTTTCCGCGAACGGCATGCGGGCGTTGCCACCGTAGACACTGGAGCTGCTGGCGTACACCAGGTGCTTCACGCCATGATGGCGGCAGGCTTCGAGAACGTTGACAAAGCCGACCAGATTGGCCTGCGCGTAAGCGTGCGGGTTGGTGATCGAGTACCGCACGCCGGCCTGCGCCGCCAGATGGATGACCGTGTCGAACCGCTCGGCCTGGGCCAGCGCGGCCAGGGGGGCGAAGTCGGCCACGTCCATCTGCACGAAGCGGAAGGCCCCGCCGGCCGCATGCAGCTCGGCCAGACGCGCCTGCTTGAGTGCCGGGTCGTAGTAGTCGTTGAGGTTGTCGATGCCCACGACCTCGTCGCCCCGAGCCAGCAGGGCGAGCGAGACGTGCATGCCGATGAAGCCGGCCGCGCCGGTGACCAGGATCTTGCTCATGCCCGGATTGTCGGGCACTTCGGGCACGGATCAGGCCCGAGCGTCGCCCCAGCGCAGTGCGGTCGTTTCGTCACCCTGGTAGGTGGTGCGGCCCTGGCGGTCCACGCAGTACACCGGCGAGGCCACGACCTCGTCGAACACGGCCCCCTCGCCGAGGCGCGTGTATTCGAACAGCACGCTGCGCACGACCTTGCTGCCTTCGCGCAGGCGGCAGCCGTGCCCGATCCAGGCCGGCCCCTCGATGGTGACGCCCTTCTCGATGCACGAACCCGAGCCGATGTAGACCGGACCGGTGATTTTCACGGAGTCCCAGTCGACGCGGGTGTTCAGGCCCACCCACACGCCGGGCCGGACTTCCTTGCCGGGCATGTCCATCTGCGCAATTTCACCGCGCAGCACGCGCTGACAGACGGCCCAGTAGTCGGCCACGCGACCGATGTCGATCCAGTTGAAGAAGCGGCTCTGCGCGTAGAACGGCAGGCCCTTGTCGACCAGCATCGGGAACAGCTGGCTGCCGATGTCGAACTCCTGGCCGGGCGGGATCAGGTCGACCACCTGGGGCTCGAAGATGTAGATGCCGGTGCTGGCCAGCGTCGAGCGGGCCTCTTCCGGCGAGGGCTTTTCCTGGAAGGACTGCACGCGCCCTTCCTTGTCCGCCACGACGATGCCGTAGTTCTTGACCTGGTCGCGGGGCACCTCGAGCGTGACCACGCTGGCCAGCGCCTGCTTGGCCTTGTGCTCGAACAGCGCCGCCTTGATGTCGAGGTCGATGATGGCGTCGCCGCACAGGACGATGGTGGTTTCGTCGAAGAAGCCGGAGAAGTCCTGGATGCGCCGCATGCCCCCGGCCGAACCCAGCGGCTTGGGCACGATCTCGCCGTGCTCGCGGGCGCCTTCGTACGCGTAACCGATGTTCACACCCCAGCGGTGGCCATCACCGAAGTAGTTCTCGATCTTCCAGTGGTTGAACGCCACGTTGACCATGATGTCCTTGACGCCGTAGCGCGCCAGGTGCTCGATGATGTATTCCATCACCGGCTTGCCCAGGATGGGCACCATGGGTTTGGGTGTCTGCTTGGTCAGAGGGCGAACGCGGGTTCCCTGTCCCGCTGCAAGAATCATTGCTTTGGCCATTGCGCTGCTTTCGGTCTTGTCTGATCAGCCCCGCCATCCGGTTGGGCCTGACGCTCCAACATGCACACATCATGCCACCGACGGCGGCAAAAAGGCACCCGCATGGTGTGGGCTGCGGCCCTCAAAACCACCCATTCTGCAGGTAGCAATTCGTCGAGTCAGGTGTCCTCGACGTAGCAATTGTGAGCGCAGGCTAATGAAGCCCCTTTGAGCCCCGACGTGAGGGGGTATCCCGCAAAGGGCCGTGTGATGTGATGAATCGCATGAGTGCCTCCACATCACGTCAGACCTACCTGGTCAACGGGCGATTCCTGGGACGCCCCGTGACCGGGGTCGAACGGTTCGCCCGTGAGTCCCTGCGCGCGCTGGATCAGGCCATCCCGCACCTGATGCCCCGCGCAGAACTGCTGGTCGCCGTGCCACCCGGCGAGGTCACGCCGCTGCGCCTGCAACACGGCCGGACGATCCAGATCGGACGGCGCCAGGGGCACGCCTGGGAGCAAATGGAGCTGGCCCGCTTCCGCCCTGACCTGCCCCTGCTCAACCTGTGCAACACCGCGCCAGTGCGGCGGCGGGGCCAGATGGTGGTGATCCACGACGCGGCCGTGTTCTCGCTGCCGCAGGCCTACCACTGGCGCTTTCGCCTGGCTTACCGGGTCCTGCACCATTTACTGGCATTTTCCGCCGCCCGCATCCTGACGGTGTCCGATTTCTCGCGGCGCGAGCTCTCGCAGCATCTGAGCCTTCCCCCCGAGCGCATCGGCGTGGTCGGCGGGGGCGGCGACCACATGCTGCGCCTTCAGCCCGACGACACCATCCTGGATCGGCACGGCTTGCGTGCGCGCCCCTACCTGCTGGCCGTCAGCAGCAACCACCTGGGCAAGAACTTTGCTCTCGTCGCGCAGGCCATGCGGCGGTTGACGCAACCGGGCTTCGACGTGGTCATCGCGGGCGGCCTCAACAGTGCGGTGTTTTCTGCATCGGACGAGACCTGGCCACCGTTCATCAAGCGGGTGGGTTACGTGTCGGATGAAGAACTGAGCAGTCTGTATCGCCATGCCGCCGCCTTCGTCTTCCCGTCCGTCTACGAAGGATTCGGGCTGCCGCCCCTGGAGGCGATGACCTTGGGCTGTCCCGTGGTCTCTTCGCATGCGGCATCGATGCCGGAGGTGTGCGGCGACGCGGCCATCTACTTCGACCCACGCGATGCCGATTCCTTTGTACAGGCACTGGATCAGGTGATGAGGCTGGAGCGGCATGACCGCGAAGACCTGCGTGCACGCAGCCTGGCGCGCAGCAGGCAATGGAGCTGGCAAGGCGCTGCAGAAGCACTTGCCCACCACCTCAAGGAGATGGCATGACAGCGCAGACCCGGCAGCTGAGGCCGGTTGACAGACCGTTACCCCGTGTCCGCCCCCTGGCGGGCAAGTCGCCCCGCGTGGCCATCGTGCACGACTGGCTGGAGGTGTATGCCGGCGCCGAGCGCGTGCTCGAGCAGATGCTGCAACTGTGGCCGGGCGCCGACCTCTTCACGCTGGTCGACTTCCTGCCCGAGAAGCAGCGCGCCTTCCTCGGCGACAGCACCGTCCACACCTCGTTCATCCAGCGCCTGCCCGGCTCGCGCAAGCGCTTCCGCCATTACCTGCCCCTGATGCCGATGGCGATCGAGCAGTTCGACCTGTCGTCGTACGACATCGTGGTGTCGTCGAGTTACGCAGTGGCCAAGGGCGTGATCACGTCAGGCAACCAATTGCACGTGAGCTACGTTCACTCGCCGATCCGGTATGCGTGGGACCTGCAGCACCAGTACCTGCGCGAGAGCCATCTGGATCAAGGCTTCAAGTCGATGCTGGTACGCGCCATCCTGCATTACGTTCGCCTGTGGGACGTGCGCACGGCCCCGAACGTGGACGTGATGCTGGCCAATTCACGCTACATCGCCCGGCGCATCGAGAAGTGCTACGGCCGCGAGGCCGAGGTCATCTACCCGCCGGTGGACACATCGTCCTTCTCGCTGGAAACCCGCAAGCAGGAGTTCTACCTCACGGCCTCCCGCCTCGTGCCCTACAAGATGATCCCGACCATCGCCGAGGCCTTCCGCATGCTGCCCGACCGCAAGCTGGTCATCATCGGCGACGGCCCCGACATCAGCCGCGTGCGCGAGCTGGCCGGACCGAATGTGCACGTGCTGGGCCACCAGCCGGGTGACGTGTTGCGCGACCACATGCAGAACGCCCGCGCTTTCATCTTCGCGGCCGAGGAGGACTTCGGCATCACCCCCGTGGAAGCGCAGGCCTGCGGCACCCCGGTGATCGCATACGGGCGCGGCGGCTCCCTGGAAACCGTGATGGCGGTGGGCGAGTGCCCCCATCCCACCGGGGTCTTCTTTCACGAGCAGACGCCGGAGAGCATCGCCGCCGCCGTACGCCGCTTCGAGTCCGTGTCCGACGAGATCCGGCCGGTGGACTGCCGCGACAACGCCCTGCGCTTTTCGACCGAGGCCTTCCGGCAGTCGATGTCACAGGCGATCAACGGCGCGATCCGAGAGTTTGGCTACTGACCCCTCGACACTGAACCATTAAAGGTGAGCAATGAGTTTTGCCCAGTTTATGGCCATCCTGCGTGCACGCTGGAAAGCGCCGACGTTCACCCTGCTGATCCTGGTCACGGTGGCCCTGCTGCTGGCCTTCCTGCTGCCCAAGAAGTACACCGCTGAAGGCAGCGTGGTGGTCGAGAACCGATCACCGGATCCGATCAATGGCACCCTGTTGCCGCAGACGAGCCAGTATCTGGCCACCCAGGTCGGCATCATCCAGAGCGAGCGTGTCGCCAAACGGGTGATCCGCAACCTGCGCCTGACGGAGAGCCCGGTGCTGCGCGAGCGCTGGCAGGAGGCGACCGATGGCCAGGGTGACTTCGAGACCTGGATTGCCGAAAGCCTGCTGAACTCGCTGGAGGTCAAGCCGGAACGCAATGCCAATGTCATCGGCATCAACTATGTCGCGGCCGACCCGAACTTCGCTTCGGCCCTGGTCAACGAGTTCATCAAGGCCTATGTCGATGTGAACCTCGAGTTGCGGGTGTCACCGGCCAAGCAGTTTTCGTCGATGTTTGCCGGTGAACTGGCGCAGGCCCGGGAAACGCTGGAAGCGGCCCAGCGCAAGCTGTCTGCCTTCCAGCAGGAAAAAGGCATCATCGCCACCGACGAGCGCATCGACGAGGAGACCGCCCGCCTCAACGAGCTGTCTGCGCAGCTGGTGTCGCTGCAGGCCGTCACGGCCGATGCCATCAGCCGCCGCGCCCAGACGGGCCTGAGCAGCCCCGACGCGATGAACAGCGCCGTCATCATGGGACTGAAAGCCGACCTGGCCCGTCAGGAAGCACGGCTGAAGGAAGAAGGCGACCGCTATGCAGACAACCACCCGGTGATCGGTCGGCTGAAGGCGGGCATCGACGAGCTGAAGGCGCGCATCCAGGCGGAGTCGGTGGCTGTGGGCCGCACCACCGGTGTGTCTGCACAGATCGCGATGCAGCGTGAGGCGCAGACGCGTTCGCTGCTCGAAGCGCAGCGCGACAAGGTGCTGAAGCTCAAGGCCATGCGGGACGAAGCCATGCTGCTGGCCACCGACGTCGCCAGCGCCCAGCGCGCCTTCGACGGCATCCAGGCCCGCGTCCAGCAGACGACGCTCGAGAGCCGCCTGGACCAGACCAACGTGGCCGTGCTGCGCTATGCCACCCCGCCCTACCGCCACTCGTCTCCCCGCAAGCTGCTGTATGTACTCCAGGCCATCTTTGTGGGGCTGTTCCTGGGCATCGGCCTGGCCGTGGTTCGCGAGCTGCGCGACCGCCGCGTGCGACTGGATCAGGACCTGAGCGAGCTGATCGGCGCGCCCAACCTGGGGAGCATGCCGGAGGCCCTTCCCGGTTCGGAAAGAAAGCGCCCCCTGCGGCTCTTCCCCCTGCCCGGGGGCAAGTCCGACCTTCGCCTGCCCAGCCCCTCCGTGTAAGGACGCGCACACCATGACCAATCTCGCGGACATGCCGACGCAGACGATCGGCGACATCATCGGTCGCATCAACAGCCTGGATGCAGGCCAGATCGACACCATCGTCGATTACCAGAGAAAGCACGGCGTCAAGTTCGGTGAGGCCGCCGTCGCCTTGCGCCTCGCGCGCCCCGAAGACGTCGCCTGGGCCTTGTCGGTCCAGTTCAACTACCCCTATGAAGGGCGAGACCCCCAGACCGTTTCGCCGGAGCTGGTGGTGGCCACCCGTCCGTTCGACGCCGCGGCAGAGTTCTTCCGGGACATCCGCTCGCGCATGCTCGCCACCGTGTTCTCGCCCCGCCAGCCACGACGCCTGGCCCTTGCGGTGTGCAGCGTCGACCCGGGAGATGGCAAGACCTTCTTCGCAATCAACCTGGCGGCGGCCTTCAGCCAGCTGCCGGGGCGCACCCTGCTGATCGACGCCGACATGCGGACCAGCCGGATGCAGTCCATCTTCGGCACCAGCGCCCCGCTCGGCCTGAGCTCCACCCTGGCCGGACGCGCCGAGGTGGACGTGCTGCGGCCGGTCGCGGCCCTGCCCAACCTCTACCTGCTGCCGGTGGGCGTCACGCCGCCCAACCCGCTGGAGCTGGTGCAGGGTCAGCCCTTCGATCTCCTGATGCAGCGGCTGCTCACCCAGTTCGACCATGTGATCGTGGACACCCCGGCGGCCACCCAGGGCGCCGATGCGCGGGTGATTGCCGAGAAGTGCGGGGGGGCCATGACGATCGCACGACGCGGCGTGAGCGCCGTCACACCCCTGAAGACCCTGGTCGACAGCCTGCAGAAATCATGTGAGGTGTTCAGTGGCGTGCTGTTCAACGACCACCGTCACCGCTGAACCGGGCTCCCCTGCGTCCCCCTCGCGACGCGCGCTCGGCCTGGCGCTGGCTTGCGGCTGGCTCGCAGGCGGCTCCGCCTTCGCACAGCCTGCCTCCCGTCGGCCCATGCGCGACGGATTCGGGGTGGTGGTGAAGTTCAGCCAGGGCCAGCCGGCCTCGCAGATCGACCTCCTGCAACAACTCGGCGTGAGCTGGGTGCGCGATGCCGTCAACTGGGCGGAGATGGAGCCGCGGGCGGGCGACTACCAACCCTTTCCGCCGGCTTTCCTGTCGCGGCTGAAACGCTACCGAGAGGCAGGCATCGGCGTCATCTTCATGCTGGGCTATGCCAATGCCAAGGCCTACCCCGCAACGGCCTCCTCACCACGCGCGCCGATCGCGCCCGACGCACTCGGACGCTATGGTGCCCACGTCACGCGCCTGCTGCAGCAAGCCGGTGTGCCCTTCGTCATCCAGGTCTGGAATGAACCTCACAACTATCAGATCCTGAAGATGGTCGGCGGAGCCTGGAACGGCAAGCCGCCCTCGCCCTGGGTGGATCACTACATCGAGATGCTGCGGGCCGTGAGCACCGAAGTCCATGCCGTGTCGCCATCGACCACCGTGATCACCAGCGAGGACGTGCTGGTCAACCACTACTGGTTCGCCCAGCATCCGCGCCTGCCCAAGGGCTTCAAGGGCATCGGGCTGCACGCCTACACCAACGACAGCTCACCAGGACCGGAGGTGGCCGCCCCCTACGCAGACAGCGACTGGGCACGACCCTTTCAGCTCGTGGACAAGGACCGCGCGTTCGAGGCCGCCATCGCCCGGCTCAAGCGCCACACCCGCCGCCACACCGGCGTCGATCCGGAGGTGTGGATCACGGAGTGGGGCTTCAAGCTCGGCTCGCGCCACGCCGGTGAGGTCATGACCGAAGACCGGGTGGCGGCCTTCCTGCCGCGGGCCTACGTGCTGGCCGAGGCGGCCGGCGTCCAGGCGCTGTGCTGGTTCAGCATGCACGACGCGGTCGATGGCCCGTATGGCCTGATCGACCGGACCGGCCGTCAACGGCCGGCCTTCAAGGCCTATGCCGCGATGAATCGGCTGATCGGCGCTCACACATTGAGCCACCGCCTGAGTGAACAAGGCCGCCGGACCCGCGGTCTGCAAGCCTACCTGTTCACGCAGGGGCCGCGCAAGCTCATCATGGCCTGGCAAGCCGACAACCGTCCCCAGCCGATGCCGCTCGACGCCGACTGGTCGGTGTCGAGCCTGAGCGGCGTGGACGGCGAACCGATCGAGCCGGCAGCCCACGGCAAAGGCAAGCAGGTCCTGGTGGGTGCTGCGCCCATCTACATCGAACTGGGGGAAACCGGGCAACCGACCTGGCCCCCGCGCACGGGAGAGTGACGCATGGTCCCGACCCTATACGGTCTGCTGATGTTCCTGATCGGGCTGTTCGTGAGCGGCCAGGGCATTCTCTACATGGCGGTGATCGCCACCTTGTTCGGCGGTACGGCCGTGGCGTATGCCACGGCACTCGGTGGTGCCAACGTGACGCCGGCCATGCTGGCCCAGGGCTTCACCGGCCTGAGCCTGCTCAGGCGCGAAGGCCTCAAGGGCTTTCTGCGGCCCATCGAGTTTGCGACACCCACGTTCTGGCTGCTGGTGCTCACGATCTGGGCGATGGCCACGGCCTTCGTCATGCCAAGGCTGCTCCAGGGCCAGCTGATGGTGGCTGGCTTCGACCGCAGCGACGGCGCAGGCGCCTATCTGCTGGGCCCGCTGGGTCCGGTGTCGATGAACATCACGCAGGCGATGTACGCCTTCCTCGCGTTCATGACCTTCATCATGATGCGCACGCTGCTGACGCGCACGGGCGGCTACATGGTGGCCGCGCGGGCGGTGCTCTGGGTGGCCGGCCTCAATGTGGCGGCTGCTGTGGTGGAGCTGGCCCAGCACCATCTGGGTCTGCTGCCCGTGCTGGCGTACCTCAAGAACGCCAACTACGCGATGATGGGGGGCGAGGTGGCCGGGTTGATGCGCATCACCGGCACCTTCCCCGAAACCTCGATGTTCTCGCAGTACACGCTGGCGCTCGTGGCCTTCACACACACGCTGTGGATGCACGGGGTACTGCGCGGATGGGCTCGCGCCCTGACGATCGCCAACCTGTTGCTGCTGCTGATGTCGACCTCTGGCACCGCGTATGTCAGCCTGGTGATCTGCACGACCGTCGCCCTGCTCTACACGCTGTGGCGGCAGATGCGAACGGGCGCCATCGGCCCCTACAGCCTCTACCTGAAGCTGGCTGCAAGCGGCGTCGTGCTGGGGGTGGGCGTGCTGCTGTTCGTGCCGCCGGCGCTCGAGGCCGTCACCGAGTTCTTCGGGGTGGTCATCGGACAGAAATGGACCTCCGACTCCGGCTCCATCCGTCGCGCACTGAACGCCCAGGCCTTCCAGACCTTCCTCGACTCCTTCGGCCTCGGCGCCGGCCTGGGCTGCTGCCGGGCCTCGAGCTTCCCTCTGGTCGTTCTCTCCAACCTGGGTTGGGTCGGTGCCCTGCTCTTCCTGTTCTTCGTCACGCCGATCCTGCTGCGCCGCATTCCGGACTCGGTGGCCCACGAAGAGCGGGTCATCGCGATCGGGGCCCGACGGGCCGTGTTTGCCACCCTGGTGTCGGCCTCGCTCATCGCGCTGGTCTATGACCTGGGCTTCCTGTTCTACATCATGGCCGCCATCGCGTACATCGCGGGACGGCGGCCATGAGCGGTCAGAACGTCAGATAGATCGGACCCGAGTCCACCGTGAGGTTGAGTTGACGCGTACCGGAAGCGCCCTGCACTGTCTCGGGGACCGAGCCGTCCCAGGCCTGCACCTGCGCGCCCGCCGGGATCGACAGTCGGGTGGTCGACTGCACCGAGTCCATCCACACGGCGTAGGTCACCTTGCCGTCACCTTCCCACTTCATCGCGTGCAGGTTGGCCGGCAGCCCCGTCACAACACCCTTGTAGTTCTTACTTCCCGTCAGGGTATGAAGCTGCTTTGCCGCAACATACGCCGGCTTCGGTGCCAGGGTCGAAGTCAGCATGCCGTAGTTGAGCTCCGGGTTGGCGGGATCGGTGCCGCGGTCAAGCAGCTCGAACGTCATCATCATGGGCAGGTTCATGGACATCTGCGTCAGCATGGTGCGCACCACCATCTTGGCCTGCCAGGTGCGAGCCCGCACGTCATGACCGTCGCCGAACGTCTGCGTGTTCAGGCCGCCGGAGGTATAGCCCCACTCGGTGCTCCACACCGGCGCGGTCACGCCCTGGGACTTCAGCACGTAGCGCAGCGAAGCCAGGTCGCCGGCAAAGGTCTCCGGCGCGCCCTTGCGGTAGGGATGGACCGCGAAGCCGTCGATGCCAGCGAGCTGACCGGTGCGCGCCAGATCCAGCACGTAGGGCAGGTTGACCCACGACGGTCCACCGTTGAGCACCTTGCGGCTCGGGTCGATCGACTTGATGGCTGCCACGGTCGGCCCCAGCAGAGCCGCGTAGGTCTTCGGGTCACCGTCACGCCAGAAGGTCGTGTTGTCGGGCTCGTTCCAGACCTCGAACGCCACCACGTTACGGCCCATGGCGAAGCGGGCCGCCTGGCGGGCGAACTCCACATAGGCCGCACGGCTGGCTTCGGTCAAGGGCGCACCGCCTCCGAAATCGGGGTGACCATAGTCGAGGATGAACAGGGCCTTCATGCCGTACTTGGCCAGGCGCGTGAGCACCGTCTCGTAGATCGAGAAGTCGAAGCGCCCGTTGCGTTGCACATGCTCCCAGAACATGTCCAGACGGATGACGTTGAAACCCGCTTCCGATGCGAGCTTCATGCTGGCATCCGAGATGCGATAGAACGAGGCTCCCGTGGCCATGCGGTCCGTGGTCTTCGCGATGACGCCGTTGGAGAGAACTGGCTCCTGGCCCGTGAGGCCGACGTCGACGGTGTTGTTGCGGACGATGCGGATGTCGTCGAACTGCACAAGGCCGCGAGGACCGACCAGCGACTGCTGACCCACCGTCAGCGACATGCCGCTGACGCCGCCTTGCAGCACGCCGTTGTTCATGCCACCCCAGAAGCTGGCCGGGGTGCGCAGCGGCACCGAGACCTGCGTCCAGCCATCCCCCAGCACGCCTTCGATCGTCTGGCCAGGCAGGTTGAACTGCAGGGTCTGGCCCGACGTGTCGCGCACACGCATGCCGGTGGCCAACAGGGGCTGCGTGCGGCGAACGCGCATCAGCACACGGGCAGTGGACGGATCGGTGACGGCGAACGGCACGCT
>JAJUHM010000034.1 GCA_029279925.1 Aquabacterium olei | reverse complement strand
GTCCGCGCCGCTCTGCTTCAGGTAGGTTTCCTGGTCGTACCCCAGGAAGCCGCGCAGGAAGAACAGGTGCAGTTCCACAGCCCGGTCGGGGCCGACCGGCACCTTGACGGACTTCATGTGGCGGACGATGGCGAAGCGGTGCGTGATGGCGTCGGGCTTCGGGTTGTCGGTCAGCAGCAGCACGTCCTGCCCAACCTTGTTGGGCAGGCTGCGCGTCATCTCGTAGTGGTTGTGTCGCACGCCATGCGGGTTCCACATGTAGGTGGCGACGCCATGCGCCCGCCAGTGGTAGGACGCATGGGTGATCAACAGCCGCTGGTCCGTCAGCACCGGCAGGCCCCGCACCACGGGGTCATCCAGCACTGGCGACAACTCGGCCAGCGCCTCCTGCCAGCCGCGCATGCGCACCAGCGCATCCAGGCGGGAGGGCATGGCGGGGCCGGCGATCTCGCGCAGGTGCAGGGCCACGCTGCTGAGCACCAGGTTGGTGGTCAGCACGGCGATGAGCCAGCCGGTGGGGCGCGGGGCGGCGAGCGGCACAAGGGGTGCGCTCAGGCGCGATGCGATGAGCAGGGTGAAGCCGACCATCGAGGGCGCGGCCCAGTTGACGTGTGCATCCGCGTGGAAGGCTTGCACCACGGCCACGGCCTGCAGGGGCAGACTCATGGCCCACAGGAAGCGGTAGCTCGACACCGAGGCCAGGTGGTAGGCCGAGCCGCGCGCGACCGGGCGGGCGTCACGCAAGCTGCCCGACCCGCTGGAAGGCAGGCGCGACGTCATCTGGGTGGTGCCGGCCCACAGGCTTGGCGGCACCGACGTGCTGCCACCCGCTGCCTGCGGCCGCTGGCGGCGCCACAGCCACAGCGCCGCGATCACGGCCAAGGGGCCGAGCATGGCCACCTGGCCGCCCAGAAAGCCAGCAGCGGCTGCGACGCCACCGCTGCGGGTGGAGGCAGTCGTGATCTCGGCGGTGTGGGCCAGGGTGGGGAAGTCGTTCTGGACGTTCCACCAGATGTTGGGCGCCAGCAGGGCGGCTGCCACCAGCACGGTCAGCCAGGGTCCGACACGCAGCACCCCGCGCCGTGGGCCCGGTACGCCCCACAGCGCCCAGATGGCTGTGAGCGCGAAGGCGGCCATCGTGTACTTGCCGAGCAGGCCCACGCCACACGCGACGCCGCACAGCAGCCAGTAGCCCAGGCGGTCGGTGACCTGTGCACGCCACAGCATCCACGATGCCAGCGTCCAGCACAGGATCAGCGGGGCGTCGGTGCTGGCGAACAGACCCATCAGGCTGGTCACTGGCAGGGTCATGAACAGGGCCGCGGCCACGAGCCCGGTGCGCACACCGCTGCTGGTGGGCCACAGCGCCCGGGCGAAGCCCACCAGGGCCAGGGCCGTGGCAGGGTAGAGCAGCATGGTCAACGACTTGACCCCGAGGAGTCCATCGCCGAACAGGGCCGTGCTCAACCAGATCAGCCCGGCAATCAGTGGAGGCTTGGAGAAGAAGCCCCAGTCCAGGTGGCGTGACCAGTCCCAGTACTGCGCCTCGTCGAAGAACAGCGAGATACCGACGTGCTGGACCGCCCAGAAGCGGTAGACCATCAACGCTGCGATGAAGGCCAGGAGCCAGCCCATCCGCGGGCCCCACAGGCGTGGCCAGCGCTGGGCGGAGGTTGCGGGAGTTCGGTCTTGTTGCTCGGTCATGTCGGGCGCAGCGGAAACGGGATCAGCCGAGATGGTGCCAGCCCGCCGAGGGATCCATCTCCGGGGCTTTGCTGGTGTGATACGGCGCCACTTCACCGCGGTCGTAGTAGATGCGGATCAGCAGTTCGGCCAGCACCCCGGTGGTCAGGAACTGCAGGCCGCCCAGCACGAAGAAGAAGCCCAGCCACAGCAGGGGGCGGCCGCCGATGTCTTCGCCCATCAGCTTGAGGCCGGCCAGGTAGGTGAGGATCAGGCCGCCGATCATGCCGATCGCCAGCCCCACCCCGCCGAAGAAGTGGCCCGGGCGCCCGGAGAAGCGCAGAAAGAAGTTCACGGCCAGCAGGTCCAGCACCACGCGCAGGGTGCGCGAGATGCCGTACTTCGACTCGCCGCGGGTGCGGGCATGGTGGCTGACGGGCTCTTCCGCCATGCGGGCGGGGGAGGTCACCGTGGCCATCCACGCGGGGATGAAACGGTGCATCTCGCCATACAGGCTCACGCGCTTGAGCACGCTGGCGCGGTAGGCCTTGAGGCTGCAGCCCAGATCCTGGAACTCGAGCTGCGTGATCTTGCGGATCAGGCGGTTGGCGATCCGCGACGGCACCTTGCGCAGCAGCATGCCGTCCTGGCGGTTCTGGCGCCAGCCGGCCACCAGGTCGAGGTCTTCGCGCAGCAGGCGGGCGACCAGCTTGGGGATGTCCTTGGGGTCGTTCTGGAGGTCGCCGTCGAGCGTCACGATGACGTCACCCCGCGCCGCGTCGATGCCGGCCTGCATGGCGGCGGTCTGGCGGAAGTTGCGCCACAGGTGGATGGGGCGCACGTGCGGGCCGCGCAGACGGGCCTGCTCGTCCAGCGCCTTCTGCGTGCCGTCACGGCTGCCGTCGTTGACGATCAACAGCTCCCACTCGAAGGGGTAATCGGCCAGCGCATCGTGCACGGCCGTGACGAAGGGCTCGACGTTGTCGACTTCGTTGTACATCGGCACGACGATGGACAGGCGGTGCGGCGGCACGTCCGTGGTGGCGTGGGTCGAGACTTGCGTGGCCAGGGTCATGGGGCGTCTTTCTGAATGCAGAGAGGGGCGAGGCAGTCAGCCTCGACCGGGGGAAACAGGGGCCTGGGACGGACCCGGCTGGTCGATTCGGCTGAGCAGCGAGGCCATCGCACCGGCGATGACGGCACACAGCAGGAAGCACACGTGCAATGCCAGTGCGGCCGGGACGGCCTGGGCCAGCGCGGTTGCGCCTCGCGGCAGGAGGGCGGCGAACCCCGCCCAGACGCCGGCCTCGTAGGTGCCGAAGCCGGCCGGGCCTTGCAGGGGCACGATGGCCGCCAGCTCACCGCCCAGGGCGCCGGACCAGGCGGTCAGCCAGGACGCGGTGCTGATGGCAGCCAGCAGACAGGCGCCGGCGGCCAGCTTCAGGCTCCAGTTGGCCGCCGTGAAGAACCAGGCGAGGGGGTGGTGGTGGGCGGGCTCGAGGAGCGCGTACCTGACCTTGTGGAGCAGGCCGCGCAGACCGCCGGCCGGCGCCGAACCTGCCTCCGGGTGGCGGGCCAGCCAGGCGCCGAGCAGCCGATTGCCGATGTGCCACGCGCCTGCAGCCGCAGCCAGGGCGCCCAGCCGCACGGCCCAGTCCAGCCCGGGCCACAGCAGAATGCCCAGGAGCATCAGCACGGCCATGTCCTGCACCCGCATCCACAGCAGGCAGGCCACGGCGCGCGGCACGGTGAGCCCCAGGTGACGCGAGGCCAGCCAGGGAAAGCTCAGCTCGCCGGCACGCATGGGCAGCAAGTTGACTGCCGCGTTGTGCATGAGGATCACGCGCAGGGCGTCCATGCGCAGGCCGAGCACGCGCCGGCTGGGCGGGGCGGATGCAGCCAGGTCGAAGACCACCTGCAAGCGGGCCGCTCGCAGTCCGTAGCTGCCCAGCAGCCCCGCCAGCGTCAGCAGCCAGGTCCCGGGCCCGGGACGCTGCAGTGCGTCGAGCAACTGGGCCCGCGGCACATGGCTCAGCAGCCACGCCAGCAGGCCCAGCCCCACAGCCCAGGCGACGACCAGGCGCGCCCGGCGGGGGGCAGTACGCGGTTCGGCGGAGGAAGGCGTCAGGGAATCGGACACGGGGCAGCTGCGCTGTGAAGGGTAACCCGCGATTGTCCTGCATCTTGAGGCCCCCTGCGCGAGGGTGAATGCAAAGCGCGCGACACGTTGGCACAGGACAC
Organism: Aquabacterium olei; assembly: GCA_029279925.1. GTDB lineage: Bacteria > Pseudomonadota > Gammaproteobacteria > Burkholderiales > Burkholderiaceae_C > Aquabacterium > Aquabacterium olei_A. The sequence continues at coordinate 12,102 of JAJUHM010000034.1, read as the reverse complement.
CGCGCCACTAGAATCATTTTCAGTCTTCAACCCTTGTCGGATTCCGCCATGACCCAGACCTTTGCGACCTGCGACCTCTGCGACGAACACAAGAACGACACCGACGGCGCCTTCCGCGTCCTGCCGCCGCTGTTCAAGGACTACGGCGGTCGCATCAAGTTTGCCGGTCCGGTCAGCACGGTGAAGTGCTTCGAGGACAACACGCTGGTGAAGGCGGCGGTCGACTCACCGGGGCAGGGTCGCGTGCTGGTGGTCGACGGCGGCGGCTCGCTGCGCCGTGCGCTGGTGGGCGGCAACCTCGGCAAGGCGGCCGCCCGCAACGGCTGGGCCGGCGTGGTGGTCTATGGCTGCGTGCGTGACTCGGCCGAGCTGGCGGCGTGCGACGTCGGGATCCGCGCGCTCGCCCTGATGCCGTTGCCGACCGAGAAGCGCAACGAAGGCCAGACCGACGTGGCCGTCCAGATCGAAGGGGTGTGGATTCGCCCGGGCGACTGGCTGTATGCCGACGAGGATGGCATCGTCGTGATGGACAAGCCGAAAGCCTGATCGATCGGCGGCGCGCTCACGGCTGGGGAGCGGTCCAGCGCGCCCCGCTGTCGAGCTGCCACCGCCACAGCGCCAGCCACGCCTCGGCCTCGGATTGCGCGGCCTGCAGGGCCTGCTCCCGGGCCAGACGGCGGGCCTGAAGCACCTGATCGAGTTGTCCTTCGCCCATGCGGTAGCCCTTGTCGAGGGCCTGCGCAGCTTCTTCGAGTCGCGTTTGTGCGTCGCGCTGGAAGGCCCAGCGGGCCATGGCGTCGCGGGTGTCCTGCCACCGCTGGACCAGAGCGGCTTCAGCCTGGACCTCCACGGCGACCTGCTCTGCGCTGGCTGCCTGATACCGGGCTTGTTGTGCCCGTGCGGCCTCGGCGCGGTAGGCGCCTCCCAGTGGCCAGTTCAGCTGCAGCAGCAGGGCCTGTTCGGCGCCACTGCGGTCCTGGGCCACGGCCACCCCGACGGTGGGCGGTGCGATGCGGGCCGCGTCCGCCTGTCGTGCCTGCTGTGCGCTCAAGGCGAGCCGTGCGGCAGCGGCCTGCAGTGAGGGCAGGGCCTGGGCCAGTGCGGCGCGGGCTTCTGCGTCCAGGCGTTCGGGCACGGTGGCCAGTGCGGCCTGCGCGCCCAGCCAGCTGTCGGAGGTCGAGGGCAGCGCGGCAACGGGCCAGCGCGCAAAGCGCGCCAGGAGCTGCCGCTCGATGGCAGCCACGCGCTGCTTCGCTGCAGCGGCCTGGGCCAGAGCCTGAGCGTGGGCCGCCTCGGCCTGCACGAGGTCGATCCGAGCCGCGTCGCCCAGCATGACGCGCTTGCGCGCACTTTCCCGCTGTATCTCGGCGGTGTCTTGTTGAGCTGACCAGATGTCGGCCTGCCGGCGAGCCAGCAGCCACTCGGTGTGCTGCTCCAGCAGCTGGACCAGCAGACCGTGCCAGCCGGCGTGGAGCTGCACATCACCCAATTGCTGCCAGGCCTGGGATGTGGCCTGGTCCGCTGCCTGCTGAGCGGGGAGCCGCCAGGGCCGGCTCAGGCCGGTCCGCCACTCCCGTGTGCCTGGTTCGCCCGCGGACGGGCCGCGGTAGCGGCGTTGGCCGGCCGCCAGTTCCACGCTCCACTCGCTGTCGCCCAGGGCGATCTGCCGGGCCTGGGCGCGCTCGGCCTCGCGTTGTGCCAGCAGGCTTTGCCACTGAGGATGGTCGGCCAGCAGGGGCTGGACCACGGTGTCAGGCGGAAGGGGCTCGGCGGCCCGAAGAGTGCCGGTGACGAAGACCGGACTCAGCGCAAGCAGACAGGCCAGCGCCGTCCGCAGACGGGGCGCCGGGAACAGAGGGCGGCGGGCGGGGCAGCGCATGGTCACGTGTGGGCTGGGTTGGCTTCAGGAAGGCCGTGGCGCTCGTACAGGAGGGGCAGCAGGATCAGGGTGAGGGCGGTGGAGCTGAGCAGCCCGCCGATCACCACCACGGCCAGCGGACGCTGGATCTCGCTGCCAGGGCCAGTGGCAAACAGCATGGGCAAGAGGCCGCCTGCACAGATGGCCGCGGTCATCAGGACCGGGCGAAGACGGCGGCGAGCCCCTTCCCACACCGCTTCCCGGGGGGGCAGGCCGGTGGCGATGAGCTGGTTGAAATAGCTCACCATCACCACGCCGTTGAGGACGGCGATGCCGAGCAGGGCGATGAACCCCACCGAGGCCGGCACCGAGAGGTACTCCCCCGCCAGCGCCAGACCCAGCACACCACCGATCAACGCCAGGGGGATGTTGCCCAACACCAGGGCCGCCTGGCGCACCGATCCGAACGTCAGGAACAGCAGGAAGAAGATCAGGCCCAGCGCGACGGGGACCACGAGGGCCAGTCTTTGCGCGGCGCGTTGCTGGTTCTCGAACTGCCCGCCCCACGTGATGCGATAGCCCTGGGGCAGGGGCAGTTCCGCACGCACCCGGGCCTGCGCCTCTTCGACGAATCCGACGAGATCGCGTCCATGCACGTTGGTCTGTATGACCACGTAGCGCTGCCCTTGCTCACGGTCGACCTTCACGGGGCCGTCGGTTCGCGTGAGGGTGGCCACGCTCTGCAGGGGAACCGGCTGTCCGTCCGGCGTCACGACGCGCAGCGCCGCGAAGGCCTCGGGGTCGTCGCGCAGCGCGACGTCACCCCGGATGACGAGCGGGACGCGCCGGCCGGGTTCGTGCACGATGCCCACCGGCTGTCCCTCGACCCATCGGCGCAGGTCGGCTTGCACGGCCTGGCTGTCGAGGCCCAGACGGCCTGCGGCCTGCCGATCGACACGGACCTGCAGGTACTGCACGCCATCGTTGCGGAGCGTGAAGGTGTCGGTGGCGCCGGGGATGCCCGCAATCAGGGCCTCCGTGCGGCTCGCCAGTGCATTGAGTTGAGCCAGGTCGGTGCCGTAGATCTTGATGGCGACGTCACCCCGCACGCCCGTGAGCATCTCGGAGACCCGCATGTCGATGGGCTGCGTGAAGGTGATGTCCACGCCGGGAAAGTCCAGCATGACCTGGCGCATGTCCTCGATCAAGGCGTCCTTGTCTGGCTGCCGCCAGTTCTCCCGGGGCTTGAGCACCATGAAGGTGTCGGTCTGGTTGAGTCCCATGGGGTCGAGCCCCAGCTCGTCGGAGCCGCTGCGCGCCACCGTCGCCTCGATCTCGGGAATGCGATCCAGCAGCGCCTTCTGCACGCTCAGGTCCATGGCGGTGGTGGCATCGAGACCGATGGAGGGCAGTTTCTCCAACTGCATGATGACGTCACCCTCGTCCAGAACGGGCATGAAGGTCTTGCCGATCTGAGTGAACAGCACGGCGGTCCCGATCAGTGCAAGCACGGCTCCGCCCATGACGCGGCGAGGCGCTGCGAAGGCATGTCGAAGCACGCGCTCGTACAGTCGATCGAGGTGACGCATGAGCCAGGGCGTGCCGTGGTCGCCCGGCTTGAGCAGCCAGGAGGCCAGCACGGGCACCAGCGTCAGTGACAGCAGCAGAGAGACCGACAGCGCGAACACGATGGTGAGCGCCACCGGCCCGAACAGCTTGCCTTCCAGTCCTTCCAGCGTGAGCAGGGGCAGGAACACGATGAGGATGATGGCGATGCCGGAGGCGACGGGCATCGCCACCTCGCGCGCCGCCTGCAGCACGACCTGCCGCAGCGGCTCGCGGCGGGCGTCGCCATGCGCCAACCGGCTCTCGATGTTCTCCACCACCACGACGGCGCCGTCCACCAGCATGCCGATGGCGATGGCCAGCCCGCCCAGGCTCATGAGGTTGGCCGACAGCCCATACCAGCGCATCAACACGAACGTGCCCAGCGCAGACAGCGGCAGCATCACCGCCACCACGATGGCCGCCCGCAGGTTGCCCAGGAAAGCGAGCAACAGGGCCAGCACGAGCACCACGGCTTCGAGCAGCGCCTTGCCCACCGTGTAGACGGCCCGGTCGACCAGCGCACCGCGGTTGTAGAAGGGCACCACCTTCATGCCGGATGGCAGGGTCGGGGCCAGCCGGTCCAGCTCCTCCGAGACCGTGTGAACCAGATCGCGGGCGTTGGCCCCCCGCAGAGACAGCACCAGGCCTTCCACGGTTTCGTCGCGACCGTTGCGCGTCACCGCGCCGTAGCGTGTGAGGTCGCCTCGGCGGACCTCGGCCACGTCGCCGACTCGCGTGATCCGGCCTTTGTCGTGCCGTTTCACCACCGTGTGGCGCACGTCGTCAAGGGTGCGGATGGCGCCCTCCGCCCGCACGATCAAGGCCTCTTCACCGGCCTGCAGTCGGCCCGCGCCGTCGTTGCTGTTCTGGCGTCGCAGGGCCTGTTCCACGTCGTCCAGGCTCACGCCCTGACCCTGCAGGGCAACCGGATCGGGGGCGATCTCGAAGGTCTCCACGCGGCCGCCCAGGCTGTTCACGTCGGCGACGCCCGGCAGGGTACGGAGTGCCGGGCGGATCACCCAGTCCAGCACCCGGCGGCGCTCGGCGAGGGATTGGGGGCCCTCCACGGTGAACATATACACCTCGCCCAGGGGCGTCGTGATGGGGGCGAGTCCGCCCGACGTGCCGGCGGGGAGCGCCTCCGTGACTCCGGCCAGCCGCTCGCTGACCTGCTGGCGGGCCCAGTAGATGTCGGTGCCGTCTTCGAAGTCGAGCGTGATGTCGGCCAGGGCGTACTTCGACGTCGAGCGCAGCATCTTCTGATGGGGGATGCCGAGCAGTTCCTGTTCCACGGGGGCGGTGATGCGGGTCTCGACCTCTTCCGGCGTCATGCCTGGCGCCTTGAGGATGACCTTGACCTGGGTTCCCGACACGTCGGGGAAGGCATCGATCGGCAGCTTCTGCCAGGCGATGACGCCGGCCGCGGCGAGCAGGAGCACCAGCAGCAGCACGAGGGCGCGCTGCGACAGCGCACCGGTGATCAGGCGATCGAACATGGGCCGTCCTCAGCGTGGCAGCATGGCTTTGAGCGCCGCGGTGCCGCGGCTGACCACCTGGGTGCCAGTGGGCAGGGCTTCGAGGGTGACGGTGCTTCCTTCTCGCGCGCGCAACTGCACATCCAGCAATTCGAAGCGGCCGGCGGGACGGGCCACGAACACCTGATGACCGTTTCCGGCTGTCGGCATGACGGCATCGGCCGGCACGCGTGTGCCGCTGGCCGCCGCCTGCCGTTGGAGCCGGGCCTCCACCAGTTGGCCTGGCTGCCAACCCCTTGCGCTGTCGTCCAGTTGCGCGCGGACGGTGCGCGACTGGCTGCGCGCGTCCACCACCGGGCTCACGGCCACGACCCGGGCCGGGGTGTCGTGATCGCCGGGCGTGGGGGCGGGCAGCACCACCTTGTCTCCCGCTCGGATCGACGCGGTCTCCCGTGAGGGCACCTGCAGGTTGACCCAGAGCGGCTTGAGGCTGGCCAGCCGGTAGAGCGGGGTCATCGCCTCCACCCGCTGGCCGACCTGCACCAGCTGCTCCAGGATCTGACCCGTGATGGGGGCGCTGAGGGACAGCATGCCATCCGCGCCCACCACCGCACGGGCTGTCGTGGCCTGAAGGGCGGAGCGGCGCTCATCGGCCAGGGCCTGTGCCTGCTGCGCCTGGGCTCGGGCCGCATCCAGCCGAGCCTGCGGAATCAGGCCTTCCTTGAACAGCGCTTCGTCGCGGGCCAGCTGGCTGCGGGCCAGGCTCAGCTGGCTGCCGCTTTGCAGCACGTCGCGACGCAATTCCTGGGTCTGCCCGCTGCGCAGCCTGACCAACCACTGCCCCGCGCGGACGCTGTCGCCCACCCCTACGGCCAGGGCCTCGACCAGACCGGCCACGGGGGCCGCCACCACCCGCTCCTGGGCAGGAGGCACCACGACTTCCGCCGGATAGCTCTGCCAGGCGCCGTTCACGGCTTCCACCGGCGTCACCACGATGCCCAATCGTTGACGCTGTTCGGCGGACACGGGCGGCGTCGTGGGGCCGGCCCAGGAGGAACAGGCCAGTCCGATCAGGCTGGTGGCGAGGAGGTGGCGCAGAGGCCGGGCAGGGCGGGCAATCATGTCGCCGAGCATGCCTGGTCAGCCTGAATCGAGGCTGAAGCACCGAGCCCTGAGCCGGTGATATGGTCCGCGTTCAGGGTGGGTGCCGCGGGCATGCCCTTGCGGAGAACAACCATGCGCCTGTTGCTGATCGAAGACGATGCCATCTTGGGAGAAGGCCTGCGAGACTTCCTGCGTGCAGAGGGCCACCACGTTGATTGGGCCGTGCGCCTGCTCGATGCGCGCGCCTTGCTGAATGAACCCTATGACGCGCTGCTCGTCGATTGGCAACTGCCGGATGGGTCCGGCCTGGACCTGGTTCGCCGACTGCGCCGCGAGGGGGACGACCGCCCCATGCTCATGCTGACCGCACGTGACCTCTTGAAGGACCGGCTCGAGGGATTGGATTCGGGCGCGGACGATTACCTGATCAAGCCCTTCGATCCGGAAGAACTGGTGGCCCGCTTGCACGCCGTGCGGCGCCGGCGGGTGGGTGCCCCGACCGGGGTCCTGCATCTGGGCGATGTGGACATCGACCTGGCGGCCTGCGCAGCATGGCGGCACCAGGGGGAGGGCCGCCAGCGCGTGGACCTGACCGCACGGGAATGGGCTGTGCTCGAGGCGCTGGCCGCCCGGTCCGGTCGCCTGGTTTCCAAGTCGGATCTGGAGGCACTGATCCTCGGGGCGGAGCACGACGTGCAGAGCAATGTGCTGGAGGTCTACATCGGCAACCTGCGGCGCAAGCTCGGACGGGAACGGATCGAGACCGTGCGCGGCATGGGATACCGCCTGGTGGCCGGGAGTGCGGCATGACCGCGTCCCCGGTGCTGCCGTCCATGCGGACCCGCTTGTCTCGCGTGGTGCTGCTGCTTTCCCTGATGTGGGGCGTGCTGATGTCGCTGGCCGTGGGTGGGGTGCTGCACCGCGCGCTGGACGGCCTGCTGGATCAGGGTCTGCAGGAGTCTGCCGAGATCCTGTATGGCCTGGTGCAGGTGGCCGGGCAAGACGTGGCCGCGACCGGTGGCATGTTGCCCGCGCCCCCCCATGACGAGGAACTGATCTGGCAGCGGGTGGGCCCGGATGGCCAGGTGCGGCTGCGATCGCACAAGGCCCCGACCCAGCCCGTGAGCGGGCGACCCGATCGGGGCTTTTCGGATGAGGGCGTGTGGCGGGTCTACACCCTGCCGTTCCCCCAGGGGGATGGGCGGCTTCTGGTCGCCCAGCCGGAGCGCCATCGACGGCACACCCAGTGGGCCACCGTGGCGGGCACGCTGGGGCTGGCGCTGGCGGTGGGGCTGCTGCTGGTCCTCTGGCTGAACCGGCGCCTGCAGCGCGAGTTGATGCCCTTGCAGTCCCTGTCGACGGCCGTGGCGCAGTACAACCCGTTGGATCAGGGCGGGGCCAGTGGCCTGCCTGCCGCCGAGCGTGCCGAGCTGGTGCCGGTGTCCCGTGCCGTGGTGGCCCTGGGTGAGCGGCTGGCCGCGCGGGTGGCGCACGAGCGCGCGTTCGCCGCCCATGCCGCGCACGCGCTGCGTACGCCGCTGGCAGGCATGGACGCGCAACTGGCCGTGGCCCAGCGTGAGGCGCCGGAGGCCCTCAAGCCTCGCCTTACGCAGACCCGCGAGGCGGCGGCGCGCCTGCGCACGGTGGTCACGGCGTTGATCAGCCTGTTCCGTGCCAGCGGCGAGCTGCGACGCCAGTCGGTCGATCTGGGAACCCTGCTGTCCCGGTTGCCCGTGCGGGGCGTGCAAGTGGTCGTGGCGCAGGGCGGCAGCCTGGACGCCGACCCCGATCTGCTGTCGGCGGCATTGATGAACCTGCTGGACAACGCCGCCCGACACGGTGCGAGCCGGGTGGAAGTGGCCATGCACCAGGGGCCATCGGGCGTGTTCCTGACCCTGACCGACGACGGTGAGGGCATCGACCCTCAGCGCCTGTCTGAGCTCAATGACGCGCTGGCGTCCGGGCAGGGCGGGAGCATCCTGGGGCTGGGGCTGACGCTGGCCGACCAGATCGCGCGCATGCATGGCGGGCGGGTGAGCCTCCAGCCCGGCCCATGCGCGCAGAAGGAACAACCCGGTGTCGCGGTGTCGTTCAGCCTGGGCCGTGTCACGCCATCAGCGTCAGCACCCGGTCCAGACCGCCTTCGTTGATCGCCACCATGGCGTGCTCACGCACCTTGGGCTTGGCGTGGTAGGCCACGCTGAGACCGGCCACCCCCATCATCGGCAGGTCGTTGGCCCCGTCTCCCACGGCGATGGCCTGGCTCGGGTTGCAGCCAATGCGGGCGCACAGGTTCAGCAGGTGCTGTTTCTTGGCTTCACCGTCGACGATGTCGCCCAGCACGCGGCCGGTCAGAAGGCCGCCTTCGACTTCGAGCGTGTTGGAGTGGGCTTCGTGCATGCCCAGCCGCGCCTTCACGCGGTCGGCAAAAAAGGTGAACCCGCCTGAAACGAGCAGCGTCTGCAGGCCAGCGGCCTTGGCGGCATCGATCAGTTCAGGGGCGCCCGGGTTGACCTTCAATCGCTCGTCGTACACGGCCTGAAGGGCCTCGGCGGGCACACCCTTGAGCAGGGCCACACGTCGGCGCAGGCTGTCCTTGAAGTCGGTGATCTCGCCGCGCATCGCGGCTTCGGTGATGGCGGCCACCTCGGCCTTGCGTCCGACCGCGTCTGCGATTTCATCGATGCACTCGATGTTGATCAGCGTCGAGTCCATGTCGAAGGCGATGGCCTTGAAGTCGGTCAGGGTCAGGGGCGGCGTGATGTGCTGGATCACGAGGCCGGGGGCAAATTCGATGGCGGGCATGGACAGGGCTGCAACGATGGGGACAATCCAGGATTATCCCCGCTGGCACTGTCTTGCGCGCCGGCTGCCATCGTCTTCCAGGAGCGCCGCCCATGCCCGTGACACGCCCGTCCCCGATCCGCGCCGAAGCCCAGCGCCGTCTGGCGTTTGCGCAGGATGTGCAGCGCCTCATGGGCGGTCTGGACGGGGTGGAGGTGCGTCCCATGTTCGGGGGCCACGGGATCTTTCGACACGGCCTGATGTTTGCCCTGACCCTGGGCGAACGCCTGTATTTCAAGACCGATGAGCTCACCGTGGCGGCGTTCGAGCAGCTGGGACTGAAGCCCTTTCAGTACACCGATCGCCACGGCCGGCAGGGTTCGCTGCGCTACCACGAAGCGCCGGCCGAGGTGTTCGAGGATGACGCGGTCATGCTGCGCTGGGCCGCTCAGGCCTGGGAGGTGGCGTTGCGGGCCCAGGCCGGGCACCCCGGCAAGGCCAGGAAGGGGTCCCCTCCCGTGAAGGCGGCGAACCCACCCAGGTCCGTCCCGTCGCGAAAGTCCGGCAAGGCCGGCCCGGCGTCGCTGACCGACTTGCCCAACCTCGGCCCGGCCAGTGCAGCCATGCTCGCCGAGGCAGGCATCCGCACCGAGCAGGCGCTGCGCAGGCTGGGTGCCGTGCGGGCGTTCGTGCGCACACGCGCCGTCTGCCCGCGCGCCAGCCTCAATCTGCTGTGGGCCCTCGAAGGCGCGCTCAGCGGGCGGCCCTGGCAGGAGGTCGCGGCACACGATCGGGCGGCCTTGCTGATGGCCGTCGAAGACGCCATGCAGGCGGGGGTGTCCGACGCAGAATGACCCCGGAGGTGGTACAACGCGAGCCTGTATCGAGAGACCACCGAGGAGACAACCCATGCGTCGAATGACCGGACCCGTGCTGCGCCTGAGCCTGGCGGCCATGGCCTGCCTGGCGATGACGACCGGCGGGCAGGCCCGCGTGCCGATGGCCGCCGATGGCCCCGCTGTGGCCCCCACTGCCGCAGAAGTCAGCCGGGGGCTGGCCTATGTCAGCCATCAGGATGGCGGCATCACCGTACTCGATCTGGACACCTTCCAGACCCGCGCCGAGATCCCCGTCGAGGGGCAGGGTGCGCGCGGCATCGGCATCACCGCAGATGGGCGGCAACTCGTGGTGGCCGTGCGCGAGACCGGCGACGTGCAGATCATCGACATTGCCAGCAAGATGGTGGTGCAGCGCATCCACGTCGGCAAGAACCCGGAGTTCGTGCGCGTGCGCGGCGACCTGGCTTTCGTGTCGTACGAGCCCTCTTCGACAGGCAAGCCGCCCAAGGCCGGCGCCCATGACAGCAAGGACGATGACGACGGTGACGACGAGCCCGCACGCGTGGCCGTCATCGACCTGAAGCAGCGCAAGGTTCTGCGTCACATCGTGTGCGGGCCCGAGACCGAGGGCATCGAAATCACGCCGGACGGACGCCGCATCGTGGTCACGAACGAGGCGGACCACACCCTGACCATGCACGATGTGCGCACCGGCAAGCGCCTGAAGACCGTCGACACCAAACGCCATGGCGTGCGGCCGCGCGGCATCAAGGTGTCTCCGGACGGGGAAACCTATGTCGCCACGCTCGAGTTCGGCAACAAGCTGCTGGTGCTGGATCGCAACCTCAAGCCGTTGCGCACCGTGGACACGGGCGCATCGCCCTACGGCGTCGCGTTCGACCGTACGGGCAAGCATGTGCTGGTGGCCGCCGCGCGGGACCAGAAGCTGCAGGTGTTCGACGCCCGCAGCTTCGACAAGGTGGCCGAGGTGCCGGTGGGCGAGCGTTGCTGGCACTTCAGCTTCACGCCCGATGAACGCCAGGTGCTGCTGACCTGCGGCCGCTCCAAGGAAACACAGGTGATCGACACCACGACTTGGCAGGTCACGCAGAAGCTGCCCACACAGGGCATGTCGTGGGGCGTGCTGACCTGGCCCAAGGCCATGGGCAGCCTGGACCAGCCCTGACCGGGCCGGCCCGCTCTTTCAGGCCGATCAGGCCTTGATCGGCTGCCCCAGGGCCAGCAGCAGGTCGCGCACGTACTGCGCGCGGTCCTTCGGGTCCTTCAGTTCCTTCTCGATGCGCAGCTTGTCGTTGCCCGCCAGCTTGATGTGGCGGTTCTTCTGCACCAGCTCGATGATGCGCATGGGCTCGACTGGCGGGTTGGGCCGGAAGGTGATGTTGATCACGCCGGGCGCCGCGTCGATCTTGATCACGCCATAGGGCTTGGACTGCACGCGCAGCTTGTGCGTGTCGAACAGCGCCTGCGCCTGCGGCGGCAGCTTGCCGAAGCGGTCGACGATCTCCTCCAGCATGGTTTCGATCTTCTCGAGCGAGTCGGCCGTGGCCAGGCGCTTGTACAGGCTCAGGCGCACGTGCACGTCGCCACAAAAGGCATCGGGTAGCAGCGCGGGCGCGTGCAGGTTCACGTCGGTGTTGCTGCCGAACATGCCCAGCGGCGACAGCAGGTCGGGCTCCTTGCCCGCCTTCAGCGACTTCACCGCCTCGGCCAGCATCTCGTTGTAGAGCTGGAAGCCGACCTCCATCATGTTGCCGCTCTGGCTGTCGCCCAGCACCTCGCCAGCGCCGCGGATTTCCAGGTCGTGCATGGCCAGGTAAAAGCCTGAGCCCAGCTCTTCCATGTTCTGGATGGCATCCAGCCGCTGCGCGGCCTGCTTGGTCAGGCCTTCCACATCGGGCACCAGCAGGTAGGCATAGGCCTGGTGGTGCGAGCGGCCCACGCGCCCGCGCAGCTGGTGCAGCTGCGCCAGGCCGAACTTGTCGGCCCGTGTGATCACGATGGTGTTGGCGCTCGGCACGTCGATGCCGGTCTCGATGATGGTCGAGCACAGCAGCACGTTGAAGCGCTGGGCCACGAAGTCGCGCATCACCCGCTCCAGCTCGCGCTCGGGCATCTGGCCGTGGGCGATGCCGATGCGCGCCTCGGGCAGCAGCTCGGCCAGCTTGTCGCGCCGGTTCTCGATGGTCTCCACCTCGTTGTGCAGGAAGTAGACCTGGCCGCCGCGCTTCAACTCGCGCAGCACCGCCTCGCGGATCGTGTTGCTGCTTTCGCTGCGCACAAAGGTATTGATCGCCAGACGCCGCTGCGGCGCGGTGGCGATCACTCTCAGGTCGCGCAGGCCTTCCATCGCCTTGCCCAGCGTCCGCGGGATCGGCGTGGCCGTCAGCGTCAGCACGTCGATGTCGGAGCGCAT
>JAJUHM010000033.1 GCA_029279925.1 Aquabacterium olei | reverse complement strand
GGCCAGCAGCATGGCCACCATGGCACCCAGCAGGGCGCACAGCACGCCTGCCACCACAATGATCTGCATCTTGGCGGGGCGCACCGGAAACTGCGGCGCCACGGCCGGGTCGACGATGCGGGCCACCACGCTTTGCAGGTTGGCCGCCAGGTCGGTTTCCTTGGCGCGGCTCATGAACAGGTCGTACAGCTGGCGGTTGGAGTTGACCTCGCGCTCAAGCACGCTCAACTCGAACTCCTGCCGGTTGGTGTCTTGCGCGCTGCCGCGCACCTGGGCCAGGGCGCCTTCAAGCTGGCGTTCGGTGTTGCGGGCGGCTTCGTAGTCGGTCAGCACGCTTTTGGCCACGGCCTCGCGCGTGGCGCGGGCGTTGGCGCGGGCGCTTTCCAGGCTGGCCTGGGCCGACTTGTAGCTTTCGTGGGCCGAGCCCATGGTGGCTTGCAGCGTTTCAAGGCGCTGCTGGGCTTCCAGTTCGCGGGCGGCGGCATTGACCACAGCCTGGTTCGTCACCACCACGGGCACGCGGCTGTAGTCGCCATTGGTGATGCGGGCCACCTGCTGGTAGGCGCTTTCAAGCTGCAGCCTGCGGGCGCGGGCATCGGCCAGCCGCGAGTTGGTTTCCGTCACCTGCTGCGTCACCAGGGTTTGCGTCGAGCCGGACAGGTCGACCAGGCCGCGCTTTTCACGGAACTGCTGCAGCGCCTTTTCAGAGGCGGTGAGCTTTTCCAGCAGGTCGTTCATGCGGCTGGTGAACCACATGCTGGCCTGTTGGGTGATGCGGTAGCGGGCCTCGCGGTCGGATTCGATGTAGTTCTGCGCCAGGGCGTTGGCCAGCCGCTGCGACAGGTGCTTGTTGGGGGTTTCGACACTGATGCGCACCAGCTGGCTCAAACGCACGGGCTCGACGGTGACCATCTTCATCAACCGCTCGCCAGCGGCCTCGGCCAGCTTTTCGTTGGTCCACTGAACGGGCTCGGGCTTGAGGCCGATGGCGGCCTTGAGCTTGGCGCCCAGGCCGTCGTCGGCCACGCGGGGATCGAAGTCGGGCAGGTTCCAGAGCTTCAGCGCATTGGCGGTGCGGACGGCCACTTCGCGCGATTTGATGATTTCGACCTGGCTTTGGTAAAGCTCTTTGCCTTGGGCCGAGTTGCCGTAGACGTCGTCTAGCGAGGCCACTTTGGTGCGGCTCGGTTCGATGAACAGCGTGGCGGTGGCGCGGTAAATGGGCGTGAGCGCGAATGCCACTGCACCCGCCACGATCATGCCCATCACGCACAGCGCGAGGATGTGCCAGCGGTAGCGCCGGATGGCGCGCCACTGTTCAAGCAAAGCGAGCTTGCCCTCTTCCGACAGGTTGAGCGACAGGGGCTCGAAGGCGGGCGGGGGCTGGTGCGTGACCGGGGCGGGGAGCTGCTGCATCGTCATCCGTGAGTGTTTCTGCGTCGGCTGGACCGGTGCCGGCGTTCAGCCTGAAGCGTGCTCAGGGCGAACGGCAGGGCCACGGCGGCGCTGAACAGCAGCGCATTGGCATGGATGTGCAGGTTGAAATCCACCACGGCATGCAGAAGCATGCAGACCACAGCCATGCCAGCACCGCTGGCAGCCCCTTTCACCAAGGTTGGTGTAGGACTACGCATCAATTGTGCCCATTTGAAAAGGCTGAGGACCACGACCCCCCCCAAACCGGCGAGCGCCAGCACCCCTAGATCAGAGGCGATCTCGGCGTAGTCGTTGTGCGCGTGGTCGAAAAACAGGGGCAGCTGTTTCGGGTTTTTCACTTGGGGGAAAAGCGCATAGAACGTGGCCGGGCCATGCCCTGTCAGCGGCGCTTGCTGCACCAGCTTGAAGGCGTCGCGCCCGATGGAGAGGCGCTCCTCCACGGTTTCTTCGTGCCGGCGGTAAGGGTCGTCGGCCAGAGCGCTTTCCTTGGCTTCCACCGTGAGTTCGGTGTTCTGCAGACGCTCGACCACCCGCTCGAGCCCCACCCATTGGCCCACCACGATCAGGTCGACGAGCAGCACGCTGGCCCCCAGCCACAGTGCCGCGCGGCGCTTTTCGGTCCAGGTGGCGGCCACCGCGGCAAGCAGCACGAGCAGCCCGATGCCGAACGACGCGTTGCCCATGCGCGAACGGCTGAGCACCAGCGCGATGACGATGACGATGAGGGCCAGGCGCACCAGCATGCGGGCCGACATGACGAAGGACAGCAGGGCATGGACGCGCGCCTGCCAGCCTTTGAAGCGGCTTTGAACGGCTGGCGCCGTCGCCAGCAGCAGGCCGATACCGAGCGCCAAACTCATGGCCATGTAGTTGGCGAAGTGGTCGGGGTTGGCGAAGGTGCCATGCGCTCGACTCATGGGACGGAACGACACGCCAAACAGAATGAACTCGGTGTGGACGGACAGAACGACGATGCCGATCAGGGCCTGAAGGGTGGCCGACACGACCACCGCGCCCAGAACAATGAGCAAACGGGCCCTGTCGCGCACGAGCAGGGTGACGAGCACGGCCATGCCGAGGTAGGACGCGGCCTTGGCCTGGTAGACCTGGGCGCGGGGCACATCGAGCGCCGGGAAGGTGAGCAGCAGTGGACCGATCCAGATCCATGCCACGACGGCGGCCAGCAAGCCCAAAAAGAGCCGAGTGCCGGAGGGCAGATCGGCCAGCTGGAGCTGGGCGGTGTGCGAGCGGGCAGACGGCAGCGCCCGCGCGAGCAGACACAACGAAACCGCGAGCCAGATCAGGGTGGCAGACACCCCGACCAGGCCATCGCGGTTGGATGCGACCGGAAACGGCGCGAGGAAGAGAACAAGGACCAGGAGGCTGAAGGCGACCCGGTCGAATGCGCGGGTCAAACTACCCCACCTGCATCAAGAAAACGATGCAATCAGCAGGGGCTGACCTGGCGGTTCTTGCAGGTGACAACGACGGAGCCCGGCGTGGTGCCCGGAGGGGCGGTGACCACGGGGGGCGAGCCGGGCGTCACCACGACGACGGCAGGCGGCGTGGCCACAGGCGGGCGGTTGACCGGGATGTTCACGACAGGCCGCGTCGCCGTGGCGCGCGACGGCGTCGTTTGGGCGTGAGCGGCAACGGCAGCCAGCACGGAGGCAGCGAAAAGCCCGAGGCGGGCGGTGTGAGTCTGGATCATGGTGAGTTCTCTCCCTTCACGACCTAATGTACTGAAGGCCCCTAGGCAAGGCAAGTTACACTTAATTTGCACCACCTGTTTAGGTGGTGGTGCGCGGAAAATCAGGCTGGATCAGATTTGTTCTGCTCGTAATCGGCGGCGAGGGCCTCGTAATCCGCTAGGCCCGCCGCAGGGACCGTCTGGATGAGCTTGTTCAACGCGCCGTCGATCGACAGATGTTGTTCGGCATAAAGCCGCCCGGCTTGACCCAGTAACTGTCGCCGCTCGGGGGCACGCGCCAGGTCGCCGATGGCATCGGCAAAGGCGTCGATGTCGCCGGGCGGGCAGATGACGCCCGACGTGGTCAGCACATTGCCGATCTCGGTGTGCGCGTGAACCGTGCTGATGACGGGGCGGCCACTGGCCAGCATCGCCGTGAGTTTGGACGGCATGACCAGATCGGCAAAGGCCGGGTCCTGCGGCAGCAGGTGAATGTCGGCCATGCCGAGGAACTCGTTGAGCCGCTCCCGGGGTTGCAGAGGCAGCATGGTGACGTTGTGCAGCTCGCGGGTGTCGGCCTGCAGCGTGGACTTCATGACGCCGTCGCCTGCGATGACGATGTGTACCTCGGGGTGGGTGACGGCCAGACGCCGGGCCACTTCGGGCAGCAGGTGCAGCCCCTGCTTGGCCGCCAGCGTGCCGGAAAACAGCGCGACGACTTTGTCTCGGCCCAAGCCCAGTTCGGCACGATAGGGGCTGGTGTAGGTCAGCGGTGTGATCTGGCGGGTATCAACCCAGTTCGGGAAGTAAAGGGTCTTGTGCGAAGGCACCCCCTTTTGGCGCAGCCGATCGACCATTTTGTGGGAAATGGTCGAGGTGATGTCGAACCGGCGCATCAGCCAGCGTTCAGCTGCCAGAGCAAATCGGCGCAGCCCTTGGCCCTTGATGAAGCCAAGATCGAAGGCTGCATCGACTTCGAAATCCTGAATGTGCAGCCAGGAGGTGGCACCGCTGATTTTGGCCGTGACAATTGCGCCGGGCGCGCAGGCAAATGCGGGCGCAGCCATCCACACCACGTCAGGGCGCCAGAATATCTGGCGCAGCACCACAGGCAGTGAACTGAGCGCGAAACTGAAAAGGTGCAGCATGCGCTTGGCACCGCTGGGCTGACCAGGTACCCAAAGGGGGCAGCGGAAAACCGTGGCGCCCGTTTCCATTGCCCGCGTGTAAGCGAGGGCACGGTATCCCGGGGAGATTTTCCAGGCCGGGTAATACGGCGGCGCGGTGACGACCCGCACCTCGTGGCCTCTGGAAACCAGCCACGCTGCCATTTCGCCGGTGTATTTGCCGATCCCTGTCGGTTCGGGCCAGTAATTGATCCCGTAAACCAGTATTTTCAATTTTTGACCCGCATGTTTCCTTGCCTGCGCCTGAAGCGCATGCAATGTGCTTGCCACTTTTGGTGGCGAGTTTGGAGACAGGGGATAAAAAAGGCCCCGTGTAGGGGCCCTTCTATTTCCCGCGTGGCCTATCAGGCAGCCAGGCGACGGCGGCGCGAGGCGACGAAGCCAACGACACCGAGACCGGCCAGTGCCAGCGCGGTGGTTTCAGCTTCGGGCACGGCCACGGTAACGGGGCTGTTGTAGTAGTCGACCAGCAGGGTGGGCGGCTCGATGGCGTCGAACTGGTTGAACAGGCTGATCTTGATGGAGGTCGTGCCTTCACCCAGCTTGTATTCGAACCAGCCGCTGAAGGGGTAGAAGCCGCCCGCAGCAACCAGGGAGGATGCATAGATGGTGTCGGTGTAGTACACGCCGGTGCTGTCGGAGACTTCCAGCACGTAGTAGTCGTCGGCCACGCCGGGCAGGGCGTCGGCGGCAACCAGACCGAGGTAGAGGCTGTCGCCCGCGTTGGTGGGGGCGAAGCTGAAGTCGATGACGTACGGCGCCGTTTCGTCGCCGTCAGCCGAGAAGATGCCCATGGACGAGCCCACGACCGGCGTCACCGTGCCGTTGGCGTCGAAGCCGTTGACAGCGGTGGTGTACGAGTAGGCGAAGCTGGCGCCAGTCAGGAAGGTGCCGGGGCCCGACACGACGGGCACGGTGGAGCCAGGCTCGAAACCAGCGTCAGCCAGTGCGATGGCGGGGGCGGCCAGCAGCGAAGCGGCCAGTGCAAGAGACTTGAAGATGTTCGACATGAAATGCTCCCTGGAAGACGGAACCACGCGTGTGTTGTGGAATCTTTCACACGCTGACAGTGGTTTCAGATTGCCACAGGTATTGCGACTTGTCGTGCACGACCATCCCCTCAGGTGGATGGTGCCAGCGGCTGGTACCACGGCATTAGGGGGATGAAGGGGCCGTTCACCGCGGCGAATCGGACACACCTTGTTACGCCCGCGCGACACGACGGGCATAAAAAAAAGCAGCACGACGTGCTGCTTTTGGTGCGGCCGAAGGGGCGCTCAGCGCATGCGGCGACGGCTCATCAGACCGACAACACCCAGGCCGGCCAGAACCAGCGCGACGCTTTCAGGCTCGGGCACGGCGGCGGTGACGGTGGTGGTGCCGGCGAAGACGCCCACCAGCGAGGTGTTGGTGTTGGTGCCGGTGATGTACAGGCCGTAGGTGCCGGCAGCCAGGTTGCCGAAGGCAAAGCCGTTGGACAGATCGGTGTCGGTGCCGATCACGGTAGAGCCGGACTTCAGGTAGACGCTCGCGATGTTGAGGGCGTCTGCGTTGAGCAGCACGGTGACCGAGCCGACATTGAACTCGGCCGTGTAGCCACTGGAGGACACACCGCCCACCAGGTTGGAGGCGCTGCCGAAGGTGATGCTGGTGGCCAGCACATCAAACGGGTTGACGCCCGGGCCGACGCTGCCCGAGAAAGTGGTGGTGGTGGCTTGGGCGCCGGCGGCGGTGGCAGCCAGTACAGCGGCGGCGGCCATCGAACGGAAGAACTGCATGAAGGTACTCCTGGGTTGGTGTCCTATCTAACCATGCCGGCTGTCCGAATGTCATCACTCAGACGAGGGGCGTTTGGGCGTCTCCGTTTCACCCATAGAGATGAGGCGCACCTTCCGGCCGTGTCTTGAACCGCTTGTGCACCCACAGGTACTGCGCCGGCTGTTTGAAGATCTCGCCTTCGATGTAGCGGTTCAGCGCCGCGGCATCCGCCTCGGCATCGGCCGTGGGAAAGCCCTCCAGCGGGGCTTCGAAGCGCACGCGCCAGCCCCGGCCGCCGGGCAGGATCTCGGCAATCACGGGCTGCACCACCATGTTCAGCATGCGGGCCAGGCGCGAGGGCGCCAGCAGCGTGGCGGCCTGCACCCCGAAGAAGGGCACGAAGGCCGCGTCCTTGGCACCGAAGTCCATGTCCGGCAGGTTGAAGAAGCCGCGCCCTTGCTTGACGGCCTTGAGCAGTGGCTTGACCGAGTCGCTGCGGGGGAAGATGTCGGCGTTGCCGAAGCGCAGCCGGCCGCGGCGCATGAGGGCGTCCATCAGCGGGTGGCTTTGCGTCTGGTAGATCGAGGCGCCGGGGCGCGGCTGCTTGAGCAGGATGGCGGCGCCGGCCACGTCCAGGCCCACAAAATGCGGGCACAGCCACATGGTGGGGCGGCCGCTTTCCTGGAACACGCGCTCGGCCAGGCCGATGTCGCCTTCGACGTGGATGAGGCGCTGCACCCGCTCGGGCGAGGCCCACCACAGCACGGTGCGGTCCAGCAGGCTTTGCGTGAGCCAGCGGAAGTGCTGCTTGAGCAGGGTTTCGCGCTCGGCCTGCGACAGCTGCGGGAAGCACAGCTCGAGGTTGCGCAGCCCGATGCGGCGGCGGGATCCGGCCAGGTGGTACAGCGCCCGCGACAGCAGCGCCGCCAGCGCGGCCAGCACGGGCAGGGGCAGGAAATGCAGCAGCCAGAGCAGGCCGATGGCGAGGCGGATGCCGGCCTCGCGCGCGAGGTGGCTGACAGAGAAACGGGCCTGGCCGGGGCGCATCAGGCGGACTCTCCCGGGGTGGCGGAGGTCAGGATCTCGGCGCGGGGGGCCTTGTAGCGGTTGTAGCCCCACAGGTACTGCTCGGGTGCTTGCATGATCTGGTGTTCCATCAGCCGGTTCACGGCGGAGGCCGATTCTGCCGCATCGCCACCGGCCAGGACGGCTTCGACTTCAGGCGACACCCGTTCGGCGTGGACGAGGTAGTCGCACCCGAGTTGCTGGCGCTGGGTGGCATCCAGGCGTTCACCGCGCAGCAGCACGACGGCGCAGCGGGTCTGGCTGACGAGCCGCGCGGCCATGGTCATGGTGTAGGCGGAGCGGCCGAAGAAGGGGGCCCAGGCGCCCATCCCTTCGGGCGGGACCTGGTCGGGCAGCAGGCCGACGGTCTCACCCTTCTTGAGGGCGCGCAGCATGTGGCGTACGCCGGCCAGGGTGGCGGGGCTGGTCTGCATGCCGGGGCGGTTGCGCGAGCCCTTCATCATCTCGGCCAGCCAGGCCTGCTTGGCCGGGCGGTACAGCGCGGTGATGGGTTTGACGGCGCCGAAGCGTTCGGCATAGGCCTGTGCCGTGACCTCGAAGCAGCCGAGGTGGGGCGTGAGCAGCAGCAGGCCGCGGCCTTCGGCCAGGGCGGCTTCGACCACTTCGGGGTGGCGCCACTGCACCGTCCCGCCCAGGGCCTCGTGCTGGGGGCGGCCCCACAGCCAGGGCAGCTCGCCCACCATCTTGCCGGCGTGGGCCACGGCCTGGCGGACCTGGCGGGCGTTCAGGCCGGCCGCGCGCGCGTGCGCCTGCAGGCGTCGGCGGTAAGAAGGCGACAGGCCGTACACCAGCCACCCCAGCAGGGCGCCGATGCCGTGCAGCAGAGGCAGCGGCCAGTGTGCAAGCAGGGTGAACAGACGGTTCATGGGCCACAAAAAGCATCACGGCCGGCACCGGGCTGGTGTCGGCCGTGAGGGATTGTGCCTGAGCGGGGCCGTGTGCCGGCCCCGTGGCGCGCAGCTCAGGCCTGAGCGGCGCGGCGACGGCGGGCGGTCAGGCCGACCACGGCCAGGCCGGCGATGGCCAAGGCGTAGGTGCCGGGCTCGGGCACGGCTGCGACGGCGACCGAGGCAGAGCCGCCGAGGTAGCCCAGGTAGATGCCGGCCGAGTCCTTGCCAGCCACGAACACGTTGCCCGACGGGACGCCGCTCGGCAGGCTGAAGTAGCTGCCGAAGCCGAGCGACTTGATCGAGCCGGACAGGGTGCCCCAGGATCCGTCCGTGGACCAGTTCAGGCTCAGCACGTCGGTGACGATGCCAGGGTTGTTGGTGGCCACGAAGTAGATGTCACGCGAGCCCGAGCCCGAGGCGCCCAGGTCGATCCAGCGACCCGAAAAGCTCACGCCGGTGGCGCTGGTGGCCACGGTGGTCGAACGCCAGTTGTTCAGGCCGCGCTGGATTTCGGTGCCGTTGACGCTGAAGCCGTTTTCGAAGTCGTTGACGCCGATGGTGATGCTGCTGCCATCGGCAGACTCGGAAAAGCTCAGGGCGGCGCCGTGGGCAGTGTGGGTGATGGCGATGGCGCCCAGGGCGATGGCGGTCAGTTGCTTCAGCATGGTTTGCTCCTCAGTGATGTGGTGGATTCGCGAGATGCATCTGCACGTCGCAACGGAAACGGAGCGTAACGACACGGGTTTTCGGTCACAACCCACAGGAGCAGGGGCGCGCCCACACGGGGCTGATACCGGAGAACGACCTAGGGGGAGGGTGCTTGCACGGGGGCGGGCGGTGCTGTAGCAGGCGTGCTCGGCCGCCCGCACAAAGCAAAGCGGCCGACACCGCGAGGGTGCCGGCCGCTGTGGGCTGAGGTTTCAGCCGATCAGGCTCAGGCGTTGGCCTTGGCGCGGCGGCGGGCCGTGAAACCAACGACGGCCAGGCCTGCGGCGACCAGGGCGTAGGTTTCGGGTTCGGGCACGGCCGGGGTGGGCGGGTTGCCGGCGACGGGCAGGGCGCTGAGCGACACGCTGTAGTTGATCTTGGCGGTCTTGCTCAGGTCGGCCGGGGCGAAGGTCAGCAGGTAGTCGTTGCCGGCGGCCAGCGTCCAGGACTGCGAGTAGGTGCCGGTGGCCGCGCCGATGACCAGCGAAGCGAAGTTCGTGTTGGAGCCCTGGCTCAGGAAGAAGGTGCCGGTCTTGTCGGCCGCGCCGGACTTCAGCACGTCCAGGGTGACGTCCATGTCGCCCAGCAGGTCGAACGAGATGGTGTCGGCGTCGATCACGCCATCTTTCTTGACCTGGGTCTGGAAGGCGATCAGGTTGGATGCGCCGTTCACACTGAGGACGGTGCTCAGGTCGTAGGCGGTGGCGGCTTGAGCCGAGAAAACAGAGCCAGCCAGAACGGCGGCGGCGATGAATGAAAGCTTGGACATGGGGTACTCCTTATGAACTGCGAGAGGAGCGCGATGTGCAGGCGTTGACTGATCGATCTCCCTGGCGGCGAGTAGACCTTTGTAACGATCTCGTAACAATCACGCGGGTGAGGGGTGCCCTTTCGCATCGCGGATTTGGGTGGGGTAAGCGCTCACTTTCCGGCGACTGCCGTGATTTTGGTCACGACCCAGGGCCTTGCGAAATCCACTACACTTTGCGCATCGCCGAGTTAACAGGACAACTTGCGGGGCGATCCACAAATGCCGCTAAAGCGTTCGCCGCTGCCAGAAGAACCGCACCCGGATGACTTCCACAGCCTCGGCGACGCCGAGTGCCCGTCATCAATCTTCTGGAGTACCCACTGTGGCGAACGATTTCCTTTTCACCTCCGAATCCGTCTCTGAAGGCCACCCCGACAAGGTCGCTGACCAGATCTCGGACGCCATCCTCGACGCGATCTTCGAACAAGACCCGAAGAGCCGCGTGGCCGCTGAAACGCTGTGCAACACCGGGCTGGTGGTGCTGGCCGGTGAGATCACCACCAACGCGCACGTCGACTACATCCAGGTGGCGCGCGACACCATCAAGCGCATCGGCTACGACAACACCGAGTACGGCATCGACTACAAGGGTTGCGCGGTGCTGGTGGCGTACGACAAGCAGTCGAACGACATCGCCCAGGGCGTGGACCACGCCTCGGACGACTACCTGAACATCGGCGCGGGCGACCAGGGCCTGATGTTTGGCTACGCCTGCGACGAGACGCCCGAGCTGATGCCGGCGCCCATCTACTACGCGCACCGCCTGGTCGAGCGCCAGGCCCAGCTGCGTAAGGACGGCCGTCTGCCCTTCCTGCGCCCGGACGCCAAGAGCCAGGTGACGATGCGCTATGTGGACGGCAAGCCGCACAGCATCGACACCGTGGTGCTGTCGACCCAGCACAGCCCCGAGTGGAGCCTGGGCGACAAGATGAAGCCCGAGTTCAATGAGGCGATCATCGAAGAGATCATCAAGCCGGTGCTGCCGAAGGAATGGCTGGAGAACACCCGCTACCTGATCAACCCGACCGGCCGCTTCGTGATCGGGGGCCCGCAGGGTGACTGTGGCCTGACCGGCCGCAAGATCATCGTGGACACCTACGGCGGCGCCTGCCCGCACGGCGGTGGCGCGTTCTCGGGCAAGGACCCGTCGAAGGTGGACCGCTCGGCCGCCTACGCCGCCCGTTACGTGGCCAAGAACATTGTGGCGGCCGGCCTGGCGCGCCAGTGCCAGGTGCAGGTGGCCTATGCCATTGGCGTGGCCCAGCCCATGAACATCACGGTCTACACCGAAGGCACGGGCGTGATCCCTGACGACCAGCTGTCGAAGATCGTGGCCGAAAGCGGCATCTTCGACCTGCGCCCGAAGGGCATCATCCAGATGCTGGACCTGCTGCGCCCGATCTATTCCAAGACCGCGGCTTATGGCCACTTCGGCCGCGAAGAGCCCGAGTTCACGTGGGAGAAGACGGACAAGGCGGCTGCGCTGCGCGCGGCAGCGGGCCTGTAACCCCGTTCACACCTTGAACACCCGCACCAGGCTGTTGAGCTGATCCGCCTGGTCGCGCAGGCTGGTGGCGGCTGCGGCCGCCTCTTCCACCAGCGCGGCGTTCTGCTGCGTCATCTGGTCGAGGTGGTTGACCGCGCCGTTGACCTGGCGGATGCCGTCGCTTTGCTCGCTGGCCGAGGCGGTGATCTCGGTCATCATCTGGTTCACGCGCTCAATGGCCGAGACGATTTCGCGCATGGTCTGGCCGGCCGAATCGACCAGTTTGGCCCCGTGGTCCACCCGCTCGGTGGAGTCGTTGATCAGCGTCTTGATTTCCTTGGCGGCCTGGGCGCTGCGCTGCGCCAGGGTGCGCACTTCGCCGGCCACCACGGCAAAGCCGCGGCCTTGTTCGCCGGCCCGGGCGGCTTCCACCGCGGCGTTCAATGCGAGGATGTTGGTCTGGAAGGCGATGCCGTCGATCACGCCGATGATGTCGGCGATCTTGCGGGACGCCATCGCGATGCCTTCCATCTGCGTGACCACCTGGTCCACCACCTGACCACCGTGCCGCACGGCCCCGGTGGCGTCGGTGGCCAGCTGGTTGGCTTCGCGGGCGGTGTCGGCATAGTGCTGCACGGTGCCCGACAGCTGCTCCATCGACGAGGCGGTCTGCTGCAGGCTGCTGGCGGCCTGTTCGGTGCGGGCGCTCAGATCCTGGTTGCCCGAGGCGATTTCGCTGGAGGCGGTCTGGATGCTGTCGGTGGCGTGGCGGACCTGGCTGACCAAGCCACCCAATGAGGCGGTCATGGCCTGCAGGGCGCGCATCAGGTCACCCAGCTCGTCGTTGCGAGCGGTGTCGAGCTGGACGGTGAGGTCACCTTCGGCGATGCGCTGCGCGGCTTCGACAGAGTGTTGCAGGGCCTGGCGGATGGAGCTGATCAGCCGTTGGGCACCGATGACCATCAGCGTCATCAGGCCGAGCAGCAGTCCGATGGACATCAGGGCATGGCGCCGGTTGGCGTCGGCCAGGGCCTGGCCAACGGCGACGCTTGCTTCTTCCTGCATCTCGGCAAAGCGGCCGAGGGCGGCATAGTAGGCGTTCACTTCCTGCTTGAAGGCGGTGTCGGTCAGCTGCCGTGCACCTTCGGCGTCTCCGGCATCGCCCAGCGCCTTGATGCGGGCATGGGTGGCGAGCACGGCCTTGCGGTGCTCTCCGACCAGCTGGATCTGCGCCTTGTCGGCCTCGGTGAGCGGCATGCCTTCGATCTGGGCCTTGATGGCGCTGATTTCCTTGATGTCGGTCTCGTTGCGGGCGCGGATGTCTTTGGCGGTGTCTTCGCTGCTGGCCGAGACGTGGGCCAGCGCAATCACGCGGTTGACGACGACCTCGCTGAGGTGGGCCCAGCGTCGGGCGGCCTTGAGCTTGTCGGCTGCGACGGCGCGTTCGGCCTCCGCGTGAGCGGCGTCCTTCAGCGAGAGCCAGGTGGTGCCGCCGACAAGCACCAGCACGGCGGTGACGAGTGTTCCAAGACCGATCCACAATCGACCTGCAATGCCCAGACGGGTTGTTTTCATGACGCTACCCCTTGATGATGTTCAACGATGCCTCAGGGGGTATCGGCGGGGATGTCCTTGACTTGATCAGGGTTTCCAAGCTGATCAAGGGGTGTTGCATGCTAGTCGTTATCCGGCGACGGGCATGACAAAGTTGTGCGATGGGTGCATTTCGGCCAAATGAGGACCCGGACTTGCCTCTAGGATGCAGGCTTCGGGAAACTGGCGAGAACTGGCCTTTTCGGTCCTGTATGAAAAAGAAGATCCCTGTCACGCAGGTCCGCCTGGGCATGTTCATCGATGCGCTGGACGGGTCGTGGCTGGACCATCCGTTCTGGAAGTCGGCCTTCAAGGTCGAGCAGCCCGCGCAACTGGCCCAGCTGCAGTCTTCTGCCGTCAAATCGGTGTGGATCGACACCGACCGCGGCCTGGACGTGGCCGCGGAAGACGAGCCGGGTTCGCAGTGGGTGGACGACGTCGAGTTGCCGGCCGACAAGCCCGGTGCGGCAGAGGCCGACCTGAGTGCCGTCTCGCCCCCGGCCCCGGCGCCCCGGCCGGCCCAGCGCACGCAGGACGCACCATGCGGGCTGACCGAGGAAGTGGTGCGTGCCCGCAAGATCCTGGGGCAGGCCCGCCCGGCGATGAAGTCGATGTTTGCCGATGCGCGGCTGGGCAAGGCGGTGGATGCCGAGCACTGCCTGCCGCTGGTCAACGAGATCACGCAGTCCGTGACGCGCAACCCGGGCGCCATCGTGAGCCTGGCGCGCCTGAAGACGAGCGACGACTACACCTACATGCATTCGGTGGCGGTGTGCGCGCTGATGGTGGCGCTGGCCCGGCAGCTGGGCCTGGGCGAGGACGAGACCCGCGAGGTGGGGCTGGCCGGCCTGGTGCACGACCTGGGCAAGGCCATGATGCCGCTGGACGTGCTCAACAAGCCCGGCAAGCTGACGGATGCCGAGTACGCCATCATGAAGGGCCACCCGGAAGCCGGGCACCGCATGCTGGTGGAAGGCAAAGGGGTGGGGCCGATCCCGCTGGACGTGTGTCTGCACCACCACGAGAAGATCAACGGTAGCGGCTATCCGCACCGCCTGAAGGGCGAGGAGATCAGCCTGTACGCCAAGATGGGCGCGGTGACCGACGTGTACGACGCGATCACGTCCAACCGGCCTTACAAGGCGGGCTGGGATCCAGCTGAATCGGTGCAGAAGATGGCGAAGTGGGCCAAGGAAGGCCACTTCGACGAGCGCGTGTTCCAGGCCTTTGTGAAGAGCCTGGGCATCTACCCCACGGGCTCGCTGGTGCGGCTGCAGTCGGGCCGGCTGGCGGTGGTGGTGGAGCAGGGCACGGGCTCGTTGCTGAGCCCGGTGGTGCGCGTGTTTTATTCCACCAAGGCGAAGGAGCCGCTCACGCCGGAGCTGCTGGACCTGGGGAAGTCGGTGGACCAGATCGTGAGCCGGGAATCGCCCTCGACCTGGGGCTTCCGGAACCTGGACCAGCTGTGGATGCCGCAGGGCTGAGCGCCCTGCGGAGTCGGCGCTGACGAATCAGGCGCGCTGACGGCGACGGGCGGCGGCCACGATGCCGACCAGGCCCAGACCCATCATGGCCCAGGTGGAGGCCTCGGGCACGGCGGCGACCGTGATGCCGGCCAGGTAGTAGTCCTCGGAGCTCTTCTTCACGGCGTAGCCGAAGGTGAAGGTCTTGCCCACCAGCGGGGTC
This sequence comes from Aquabacterium olei, assembly GCA_029279925.1. Taxonomy (GTDB): domain Bacteria; phylum Pseudomonadota; class Gammaproteobacteria; order Burkholderiales; family Burkholderiaceae_C; genus Aquabacterium; species Aquabacterium olei_A. The sequence continues at coordinate 1,864 of JAJUHM010000033.1, read as the reverse complement.
GACAGGGTGACGGGCTGACCGCCGTTGTTGCCGAAGCCGTATTCGACCGCGGCCTTGCCGTCGACCGAGATGGTGAAGCCGTCGAAGCTGTCGAGCTCCTTGGTGAGGCTCAGGGTCAGGCGGTCGTCCGGGAAGAAGACCAGCTGGCTCAGCGACACGGTGTTCTGAAAGCTCAGGGTGAGCGTTTCCTTGGGCTGGCTCAGCGAGTAGTTGAGGTCGGCGATGTGGAAGCCGGTCGGCTTCATGTAGCCGGTGACCACGCCCAGGCCGGCGTTGTTCAGGTTGCTCTGGTGGACGTAGGCCAGGGTGTCGATGTCGGCGCCATCGGCCGCGGTGACGGTGAGCTTGCCGCCGGCCGTCGTGTTGTAAGTGATGGCCTGGGCACAGGTGCCGCTGGATGCGCACAGGTTGCTGCCGGTGATCGTGCCGGTGGCGGCAGTCAGCGACACGCCACCCACGGTGGTCTTGGTGAAGCCGATGGTTTCGGCCTGGGCGGCGGTGGCGCCGGCCAGGGCGGCAGCGGCAAGGGCAAAGCGGAGGGCGGTGTTCATGACGGCTCGGGCAGTTGGGTGGCGCGTGACATCACGCCGATGGGTGGACTGTAACGAACCGTGTCGCTGCCGTGTCCCCCCCGTTCTCGCGGGTTGCCTCCCATAACGGGGGGAATCCGTGCAGTTTGCCGCAGTTACTGGCTCGACAGGCTCAGGCCTGCGTGCTCGCGCAGCGGGTGGAAGTGCACCTGGGGGTGGCGCTCGGCGGTCAGACGCAGGTCATACGCCGAGGTCATCATGTAGGCCAGCGTGTCGGCCGCGTCGAGCGCCAGCTTGCTGGCGTTCTCGTCGGTGAACTTCTTCATCGCCTCGGGCGTGTCGGCCGTGATCCAGCGCGCGCCGGTGAAGCGGCAGGGCATCAGGCGGATGTCGACGCCGTACTCGGCCATCAGGCGGTGCTGCACCACTTCGAACTGCAGTTGGCCGACGGCGCCCAGCAGCATCGCCCCGCCCACCTCGGGCCGGAAGACCTGGATGGCGCCTTCTTCACCCAATTGCAGCAGGCCGGCCTGAAGCTGCTTGCTCTTCATCGGGTTCTTCAGCTCGACGGTCTGGAACAGCTCGGGCGCGAAGAAGGGCAGGCCGGTGTACTGCAGGCTGATGCCGTCGGTGATGGTGTCGCCCAGCTGCACGCCGCCGTGCGTGGTGAAGCCGATGATGTCGCCGGCGAAGGCCTCGTCCACGGCTTCACGGCGCTGCGACAGGAAGGTCACGACCGACGTGGGCCGCAGCTCCTTGCCCGAACGCTGCACCTTGAGCTTCATGCCGGGGGTGTACTTGCCCGAACACACGCGCACGAAGGCGATGCGGTCGCGGTGCGACGGGTCCATGTTGGCCTGCACCTTGAAGACGACGCCGGAGAAGTTGGCCATGTCGGGCGCGATCTCCTTGTGCGAGCCGTCCTTCTCGGTGCTGAAGCGCGGGCGGGGTGCCGGGGCCAGGTCGACCAGGGCGTCGAGCACCTCCTGCACGCCGAAGTTGTTGACGGCCGAGCCGAAGAACACGGGCGTCTGCTTGGCGGCCAGGAACTGTTCGAGGTCGAACGCGGGCGCGGCCTCGGCCATCAGCTCCATGTTCTGCTCGGCCAGCTCCCAGTCGTGGCCGAAGCGTTCGGCCAGCTTGGCGCGCTCGGTGAGCGGCACCACTTCATACTCGTCGCTGCGCTTGTCTTCGCCGGCGTCGAACAGGCGCATGCTTTGCGTGCGCAGGTTGACGATGCCGCCAAAGCCCTTGCCCTGGCCCACGGGCCACGTCATCGGCACACAGGGCATGCCCAGCTCGGCTTCCACCTCATCGAGCAGCTCGATGGGGTC
>JAJUHM010000032.1 GCA_029279925.1 Aquabacterium olei | reverse complement strand
TGGGAGGAGTTCCAGCTGCACACCCGCGCTGCCCTGGCGGGCGGTGACCCGGCTTCGCGCCTCACTGTGGACGACATCAAGGAGGTGCTGATCCAGTCGGCCATCTACGCCGGCGTGCCAGCCGCCAACACGGCCTTCGCCGAAACCGTGAAGATCCTGCGTGAGTTGGGCCCCGATTTCGCACCCTGGCTGGAACAACTGGACGTGCACACGGTGGCGCACCCGGGTGTCGGCGCCAGCCGCTTCACCAGGACCTTCCCCAGCCTGCACTACACCGTGCGCGAGCCGCGCAATGGTCAGGCACCTCGCCGCACCATCGTGCTCAGCCACGCGCTCGGTTGCGACGTGATGATGTGGGACCATCTGGCAAACGTGCTGGCCTGGGACAACCGCGTGGTCTGCTACGACCACCGTGGCCACGGCCTCAGCGAGGTGCCTCAGGGCCCCTACACCATGCAGGACCTGTGCGACGATGCGGCCCGCCTGATTGACGAGGTCGGTGGCCCCGTCACGTTCATCGGCCTGTCGATGGGTGGCATGGTGGGGCAGGAACTGGCCTTGCAGCATCCAGGCAAGGTGCAGGCGCTGGTGCTTGCCAACACGACCAGCGGCTACCCAGCCGAAGCCCAGGCTGGCTGGTCGCAACGCATTGCCGCCATCGAGTCCGGCGGGCTGGAAGGCATCGTCGACGGGGCGATGCAGCGCTGGTTCCACGACGGCTTCCGCGCCGCGCAGCCCGCCACCGTGGCGCGCTGGCGTCAGCGTGTGGCTACGTGCGACGCGCGAGGCTACATCGCCACCTGCCAGGCAATCAGCCAGATCGACACCACCGCGCGCCTGGGTAGACTGAAGGTGCCCGTGTTGGTGATCGCCGGTGAGCTCGACATGGGCACACCGCCCGCGATGGCTAGAACGATCGCCCAAGCCACCCCCAGCGCCACGTTGGTGGTGCTGCCTGAGGCCTCTCACCTGAGCGTGCTGGAACAGCCCGAGTCGTTCACGGCCTGCGTGCGCGACTGGCTGGCTGGCATCGCGTGATCGCAGCGTCCTGAAGAACAAAGGCCCCGCGGCATGATTACGCGGGGCCTTTGTGCATCCTGGAGCAGGCAGGTCGCCCGCACCCGTGCGGTTCAGCGATCAGATGTCGAAGAACACCGTTTCCTTGCCGCCATCCGGCGTGTCCTGGATGCGGATATCGAAGCGGTAGACCACCACACCGTTGCGCACCTCGCGGCGGGCCATCAACGTGTCGCGCCGTACCGTCCATTCGATGCCGGTGAGCACGGGGTCTTTCGCGTTCGCATCGGTCTCGTCCTCGAAGTACAAGCGGGTGTGCAGGCCAATGTTGATGCCGCGCGCAAACAGCACCAGGCAGATGTGTGGCGCCTGCTCGCGGCCATCGGGATGGCTCACCTTGCCGGGCTTGATCGTCTCGAAGGTGTACACCCCCGTGTCGAAATCCGCACCGGTGCGACCCCACCCGCGAAAGGCCGGATCAAGCGGCTTGTTCTGCCGATCGGCCGGGTGCGCGTACTTGCCTGCGGCATTCGCCTGCCACGCCTCGATCAGGACATCGCGCAGCAACGAACCGGTACCGTCGTACACGCAGCCCTCGATGCGAATGCGTTCGCCCTGCGTATCGGGCCGAACCAGCACATTGCCGAAGTTGTTCTCGAAAATCTCGAAGCCGGCTTGGCGCGGCGCGAGGCCGATGTGAACATATGGGCCACCGGTCTGCGACGGGGTCTCGTTGAACTGGGTCAGAAGTGTCGTCATGGTGCGGCCCTCGGTCACTTGTTCTCGAACCACGTGGCACGGCGGCCACGCAGCGTGATGTCAAAGCGATAGCACAGGCTGTCCATGGGCACCGCCTGCTCCCGGTCCAGTTGGGCGATGAGGCTGCGGATCTGGCTTTCGCTGGGGATCGTCTTGATGATCGGACAGTGCGGGATCAGCGGATCCCCCTCGAAGTAAAGCTGCGTGATCAGACGCTGGACCCAGCCATCGCCACTCACGGAGTAGTGGATGTGGGCCGGACGCCATTCGTTGATCCGGTTGCGCCAGGGATAGGGTCCGGGCTTGATCGTGCGGTAGACGTAATGCCCGTTCTCATCGGTCAGCATGCGGCCGCAGCCACCGAAATTCGGATCGAGCGAGCCGAGGTATTGGTCTTTCTTATGGCGATAGCGCCCCGAGGCGTTGGCTTGCCACACTTCCACCAGCGCACCCCTGACGGGGCGGCCAAACTCGTCCCGGACAAAGCCATGCACGACGATGCGCTCGCCGATGGGCAGCCCATCCTTGGCGAAATTGGTGATCAGGTCATTGTCTTTCGGGCCGAGTTCGGCCGGCGAGAACACCGGACCGGTGATCTCCGACAGCGTGGCGAAATTCGAGATAAGCGCATTGCGCGGTGAACGCAGCACGCTGGTCTTGTAGCCGGGGGTCAGGGCCGGCGGATGGGCTTCGCTGTTGCGCTGACCGAAGTAGCCGTGGGCTGTCAGGTCAGGCGACAGGGCGCCACTCGCGGGGGGCAGGAGGATGTCGCTCATGGTCTCGCTCGGTGTGAGGGGGAGTGAACCGCATCCGACCGGAGGTGTCGGTGCATGGACGGCACTTTAGGCAGCCCCCCCCCGAGTAGACAATTGAAGAATCGTCCTGCCAGCCATTACCGCCGGCTATACCAAGGGGCAACCCTCAGTGGGAATCCGTTCGGCCTTCATCGGCCAACTCGTGCATCAGGGCTGACAGCATTACAGTGTGCCCTCCCCCATGCGCCGCCGCCGTGAACAAGCCGATGGCCTCATCAGGCGCCCCGGGCAAGGCGCGTACGACAAGGATCCCGCGTGCAACGTCGTCACGCACAGCGCTCAACGGTGTGAACCACAAGGCGTCGGCGTCCAGCACCAGCGTCCGCGCCAACTCGGGCGTCAGCGTTTCCACCACCCCAGCCACGGGTTCGGCCCCAATGCTGTGGAGAAATCCGTCTGCGGCCTGGCGAATGGCCGTACCCGGCACAGGCAACACGACCAGCGCGTCTAGTCGCTGCCAGTGCGTCCAGGGCTGCTGGCTCAAACGGTGATCCAAGCGCATGGCTGCCACCAACGGCTCGCCCCACAGAGGCTCGAAACGCAAGTGCATCATCCGGTCCGGTTCGGCCAGCCTTCCCAGCACAGCATCGAGCTCGCCGCGTTGCAGTTGGGTCAGCAACTCGCCATTGCGTCCGTGCACCACGCGCACCGTGCCTGGGCCGGTGCGCTCGCGCCACGAAATCATCAGCCGGGCCAGCCAGCCAGCCGGCATCGAGGGCAGAACCCCCAGCCGCAGCAGTGCGCCCTGAGGCTGCGTCACGCTGCCCAGTGCCTGCTCCAGTGCGAGCACCCCCTGCTGTGCATGGCGCACAAACAATTCGCCGGCAGGCGTCAGGCGCACCCCCTGGCGCTCACGCACCATCAATGCCTGGCCCACGATGACCTCCAGCTCCTTGATGGTCTTGGTGACCGCGGGCTGAGTGACGGCCAACGATTCGGCCGCCGCCCGCATGTTGCCGTGGCGAGCGCAGGCCAGCAGGCAGCGCACGTGCTGTAGCCGGATGCGATGCAGCAGGCTCGACATCTCACCCGCCCATCATCGCGCTGATGCGGTCGGCCGTTGCAAGAAGACGGGGCAGGTACTCGCCCATCATGTGATCCACCGTGGTGTGCTGCGCCTGGCCGCTGACGTTGACGGCCGCCACCACGCGGCCGCTTCGATCCCGGATCGGCGCCGCCAGTGACAACAAGCCCAGCTCCAGTTCCTGGTCGATCAGGGCCCACCCCTGGCGGCGCACGCGCGCCAGCACGTCGAGCAAGGCATCCCGGTCGGTCACGGTGTGCGGCGTGCGCGCAGTCAGCGTCATGGCCCCCACACGGCGCGCCCGCTCGTCTTCAGGCAAGGCTGCCAGCAGCACCCGGCCCATCGACGTGCAACAGGCCGGCAGCCGCGTGCCCACCCCCAGGTTGATCGACATGATGCGGTGAGCCGGCACGCGCAGCACGTACACGATGTCGTCCCCATCCAGCACCGCGGCCGACGATGACTCGCGCAGGTCGCGGGTCAGCTCCTCCATCACGGGTTGGGCCAGATGCCACCAGGGCTGCGCGCTCAGGTAGGCAAAACCCAGCTCCAGCACCCTGGGCGTGAGCCGGAACTGGCGCCCGTCCTGCTCGACGTAGCCCAGGGTCTGCAGGGTCAGCAGGATGCGGCGTGCGCCGGCCCGGGTCAGGCCCACGCGCTCGGCGCATTCGGACAGGGTCTGGGACGGCGCTTCAGCGCCGAAGCTGCGCAACACCTCCAGCCCCCGCGCGAACGACTGCACGTAGCTGTCGCTCGGCCGCAGCGGCTCGTCCTGGGCGGCTGATGTCTCGTTGGTTTCCGGCATGTCTCGGCACTCCTCGAACGACCCAAAAAAGCAAAGGTCGCTGCGCGAACAACGCACGCCCAGCAGCGTAGCCGATTGACAGCGCTGCGCACGGCGCGTTACCCTCACCATGTTCTTTATTCGAATCTTTGTTCGTTATTAGAACACAGGAAGATCAAGCGCTCCGGTGTTCCGACGACGACCCCCGCTTTTGCGTGGCGACGCGCCCACGCCCACACCGAGAGAGACACCATGATCAACAAGATCGTGGCCACGCCGTCCGCGGCGCTGGCCGACATCCGCGACGGCGCCACCGTCATGATTGGCGGCTTCGGCACGGCCGGCCAGCCCAATGAACTGATCGACGCCTTGATCGAGACCGGCGCCAAGGATCTGGTCATCGTCAACAACAACGCCGGCAATGGCGACACGGGCCTGGCCGCGCTGCTCGCCAACAAGCGCGTGCGCAAGATCATCTGCTCCTTCCCCCGCCAGGCCGACAGCCACCACTTCGACGCGCTGTACCGCGCCGGCGAGATCGAGCTGGAACTCGTGCCCCAGGGCAACCTGGCCGAGCGCATCCGCGCCGCGGGCGCCGGCATTGGCGGCTTCTTCACGCCCACGGGCTACGGCACCGAGCTGGCCAAAGGCAAGGAAACGCGCGAGATCAACGGAAAGATGTACGTGCTCGAGTCGCCCATCCACGCCGACTTCGCCCTCATCAAGGCCGAAAAGGGCGACCGCTGGGGCAACCTCACCTACCGCATGACGGCCCGCAACTTCGGTCCGATCATGGCCATGGCCGCGAAGACCACCATCGCCACCGTGCACGAGATCGCCGAACTCGGCTCGATCGACCCGGAAACCGTCGTCACGCCCGGCCTGTTCGTGCAGCGCGTCGTGAAGATCAACCGCGTGGCCACCTCGGCCGGCGGCTTCAAGCGCGCCTGAACGCCATCACACAAGGATCACCCCATGAGCCAGGAACAAAGCTACACCCGCTGGACCCGTGACCAGATGGCCGCCCGCGTGGCGCAGGACATCCCCGACGGCGCCGTCGTCAACCTCGGCATCGGCCTGCCCACGGCCGTGGCCAACCACCTCTCGGCCGACAAGGAAGTCGTGCTGCACTCCGAAAACGGCGTCATCGGCATGGGCCCGGCGCCGAAGGAAGGCGAAGAAGACTTCGACCTCATCAACGCCGGCAAGCAGCCCGTCACCCTGCTGCCGGGCGGCTGCTTCTTCCATCACGCCGACAGCTTCGCGATGATGCGCGGCGGCCACCTCGACGTGTGCGTGCTGGGTGCCTTCCAGGTGTCGGCCAGCGGCGACCTCGCCAACTGGCACACCGGCGCACCGGACGCCATTCCCGCCGTGGGCGGCGCGATGGACCTCGCCATCGGTGCCAAGAAGACCTACGTGATGATGGAGTACCTGACCAAGAAGGGCGAAGCCAAGCTGACCCCGACCTGCACCTACCCCATCACCGGCATCGCTTGCGTCAGCCGCCTCTACACCGACCTGGCCGTGATCGACCTGGTGAACGGCGAAGCCCGCGTGCTGGACCTGGCCCCTGGCCTGACATTCGAGGCCCTGCAGGCCATGACCCCCGGCGTCACGCTCGTGCAGGCCTGAGCACGGCCCGCACCCGCCCCCCGGATACAGGAGACACCATGACCCAACACGCCTACATCTGCGACGCCCTGCGCACCCCCTTCGGCCGCTACGGTGGCAGCCTCTCCGGCGTCCGCGCCGACGACCTGGGCGCCGTGCCGCTGAAGGCCCTGGCCGCCCGCCACCCGCAGCTCGACTGGGACGCGTTTTCCGACGTGATCTACGGCTGCGCCAACCAGGCCGGTGAAGACAACCGCAACGTGGCCCGCATGTCGCTGCTGCTGGCCGGCCTGCCGCTGACCCTGCCCGGCTCCACCGTGAACCGCCTGTGCGGTTCGGGCATGGACGCCATCGGCACCGCCGCCCGCGCCATCAAGTCCGGCGAGGCCGAGCTGATGCTGGCCGGCGGTGTGGAAAGCATGAGCCGCGCGCCCTTCGTGATGCCCAAGGCCACGTCGGCCTTCGCCCGTGAGAACGCGGTGTACGACACCACCATCGGCTGGCGCTTCGTGAACCCGCTGATGAAGCAGCTCTACGGCGTCGACTCGATGCCCGAGACGGCCGAGAACGTCGCGACCGACTTCAAGATCAGCCGCGAAGACCAGGACAAGATGGCCCTGGCCTCGCAGATGAAGACGGTGGCCGCGCAGAAGGCCGGCTTCTTCGACAGCGAGATCACGCCGGTCACGATCTCGCAGAAGAAGGGCGACCCGGTCGTCATCAGCAAGGACGAACACCCGCGCGAGACCTCGATGGAAGCGCTGGCCAAGCTGCGCGGCGTGGTGCGCCCCGACGGCACCGTGACCGCCGGCAACGCCTCGGGCGTGAACGATGGCGCCTGTGCGCTGATCCTGGCCAGCGAAGGCGCCGCCGCGCGTCAGGGCCTGACCCCGCGTGCCCGCATCATCGGCATGGCCACGGCCGGTGTCGCCCCGCGCATCATGGGCATCGGCCCGGCGCCCGCCACCGTGAAGGTGCTGGCCCAAACCGGCCTGAAGCTCGAGCAGATGGACGTGATCGAGCTGAACGAAGCCTTTGCCGCACAGGGCCTGGCCGTGCTGCGCGAACTGGGCCTGCGTGACGACGACCCGCGTGTGAACCCCAACGGCGGCGCCATTGCCCTGGGCCACCCGCTGGGGGCCAGCGGCGCGCGCCTGGTCACGACCGCGGTCAACCAGCTGCACCGCACCGGCGGCCGCTATGCGCTGTGCACCATGTGCATCGGCGTCGGTCAGGGCATTGCGATCATCATCGAGCGCGTGTAAGCGCGTCGACCACAGACACCGTTCGGACGGAACGGCGACGCTGCGGGGCTGCTCACAAGGTGGCCCCACAGCGTCTTTCACGGGGCTGAATGGGGCCCCTTTTTTGCGTCTGCGACTTTGTCTGCGATCGAGCCTCGCAGGCAAGGCTGTGTGGAGCGCCCCCACCGTCATCGGCCCCTGGCGCCGCCCTCCTCATCCAGACCCGCTACAGTGAGCGCCTGCGCCCCACAGCGCACCGACCCGCCCTCACAGACTCCACCATGCTCAAGCTCGCCACCTGGAACGTCAACTCGCTCGCCGTCCGCCTGCCTCAGCTCCTCGACTGGCTGGCCGCCAACCCGGTCGACGCCCTCGTGCTCCAGGAAACCAAGCTCACCGACGACAAGTTTCCGCACGCCGAGCTGGCCGCCGCCGGCTACCAGGCCCAGTGGTTCGGCCAGAAGACCTACAACGGCGTGGCCCTGCTCACGCGCACCGAGGCCACCGACATCGTGCGCAACATCCCCGGCTTCGCAGACGAGCAGGCCCGCGTGATCGCCGGCACGCTGGGACAAACCGAACTGGGCCCGGTGCGCGTCATCGGCTGCTACTTCCCGAACGGCCAGGCCCCGGGCAGCGACAAGTTTGCCTACAAGATGGGCTGGCTCACCGCGCTGGAAGCCTGGCTGAGCGACGAACTGGCCAGGCACCCACAGGTCGTGCTGATGGGCGACTTCAACATCGCCCCCACCGACGCCGACGTCTACGACCCCATCGGCTGGAAGGACCAGATCCACTGCACGGTGGAAGAACGCGCTCACTTCCAGCAGCTGCTCGACCTCGGCTTTGTCGATGCCTTCCGCCAGTTCGAGCAGCCGCCCAAACCGTGGAGCTGGTGGGATTACCGCAACCTGGCCTTCCGCAAGAACCAGGGCCTGCGCATCGACCACATCCTGACCAGCACGGCCCTGACGCCGCGGCTGCAGGCCTGCGTGATCGACAAGGCGCCGCGCAAGAACGAACGCCCGAGCGACCACGCACCGGTCATCGTCACACTGGTCTGAAATCCGCTGCCACGCGGCCCGGCAGGCCCGCGTCGGCGGACACCGACGGGCTCAGCCAACGAGCCAGCGCTTCAACGGGGCCGGCAGCCCCCATCGAGCCAGCTCCGCCATCGCCACCCACCGGCCCGAGGCGTCGTGCGCGCGGAGGCGCTCGGCCAAGGCCCGCGCCGCCTCGTCATGGGGCAGCTCCACGCGCCGCACATTGAGCCACCAGTCCAGGTGCGTCAGCACATGCTTGGTCCGCGGCTGCGGCTCCCCCAGCGCCAGCAACTCGGTGCCCAGCAGCGTCTGCAGCGCGGCCTCGCTGTCCAGCAATGGCAGGGTCCACAGCCCGCCCCAGACACCCGTCTGCGGCATCTGCTGCAGCCACACCTGATCGCGCCACACCAGCCACGGCAACCAGCTCTCGCGTTCACCGCGGACCAGCTTGCGGCCCTTCACCGGGAAGCGCTCGGGATCGCCTTCCCGGCGCCCCAGGCACAGATCCGACCACGGGCAGGTCAGGCAGGCCGGCTTGCGCGGTGTGCACAGCGTGGCGCCCAGGTCCATCAGCCCCTGCGTGTAGGCCGGCATGTCTTCGGCGCGTGCCGGCAGCACGGCCTGCGCCGCCGCCCACAGCGCCCGTTCGTGCGCCTTCACGGAAAGATCCTGGCCCCATGCCAGCACACGCCCGAGCACACGCTTGACGTTGCCGTCCATGATGGAGATGCGCTCGTTGAAGCAGAAGGCGGCAATCGCCGAGGCCGTCGAGGGGCCGATGCCCGGCAAGGTCTGCAGGGCCGCGGCAGAACGAGGGAAGACACCGCCATGCTCGGCCACCACGGCCTGCGCACAGCGGTGCAGGTTGCGCGCCCGGCTGTAATAGCCCAGGCCAGCCCACAAGGCCAGCACCTCGTCCTGTGGCGCTGCTGCCAGGGCCTGCACATCGGGAAACCGCGCCAGAAACCGGTCGAAATAGCCCAGCACGGTGCTCACCTGCGTCTGCTGCAGCATGATCTCCGACAGCCACACCCGATAGGGATCGCGCACCTGCTGCCATGGCAGGTGGTGCCGACCCTCGCTGCGCTGCCACGCCACCAGGCGCTCGGCCAGGGCCGGGCTCACCTGCTGCGCGTCTCGCAGCAGGTCGTCTGCACTGCGCACCCTCATGCGTTCTGGCTCGGCACCGCGTCCGGCTGAGGCGAAGCCTCCTCCGACGGATCCAGAAGATCCAGGTTCAAGTCCAGGTCCATCATCGGCAGCGGTGGTGCCACACCGAGGCCACCGTCGCTGTGCGCCTGCTCGACCAGATCGTCCACCAGCACCGTCAGGCGCGTCTGGAGCTGCAGCACGCGTTCGTCCTGCGCCTGCACCTCCTGCAAACGCACATCCAGTTCGCCCGAAGCCGCCTGGATGCGGTCCAGCGATTCATAGCGCCGCTTGAAGTTGCGCCGACGCTCCCGCAGCTGGCTGTCCACCTGCGCCGATGCCGTCTTGTTCCACAACTCGATGTCGTTGCTGACGGTCTCGAAGACCACGCGCAGCCGCGAAATCAGCATCCGGCGGAACTGTTCCTGGAAGCCAGGCTGCGCCAGCCGGAAGGCCTGGCTGAGTCCCAGATACTGCACGTAGTTGCGCTCGATCAGCGCCAGGTCTTCCGTGTACTTGCGCACATCGACCGGCTTGTCGGCCACCAGGCTGAAACCGAACTCGGCGTTCAGCCGCGCAAACGAGGCGACCAGCATCGCATGCACCTCATCATTGCGCTGCTGCGCCTGCTCGATCAGCCCCCTCAGGCGCCCACACAGGTCGATGAACGCCTTGCGTGCGCCCAGAGGCAGCCACGAGCCACCCAGCACCTGCTGCAACACCTCGACCTCGGCACGCACCCGGTCGGACGACAACTCCTTGAGCACGTCCTTCAGCATCCGGGCGTGCACGCTGCGCATGGCCTGCAACCGGGCCGTGCACTGCTCGAACTCGGTGGCCTCGGCCTGCACACGCTGCAGCATCAGCTGAACCTTGCCGGTGCTCTTGCCGCGCAGGCCGCGCAACTCGAGCAACTGATCGGCATACAACCGTCGCAGTTCGCCGAAGCGGCGCTGCAGTTGATGCTGAAAGCGCTGCGCCCCCTGCACCGCTGCATCGGCCAGCATGTCGCGTCGACGCGGCAACAGCCCTTCGGACAAGGCGTGCTCGAACGCCTCCATCCGGCTGGCAGCCAGGCCATGGCCATCGCCGGACAGGCGGGACGTCAGAGCCAGCCGGGCAGAAATCGGGAACACATGGGCTGCCGGGATCGCCAGTGTCTGCGCCACGCTGTCGCGCTGCCGCTCGATCACGGCCGCCACCTCGTCGGGCGCACTGAGCGGGTCCGCCAAGGTGTCGATCTTGTTGAGCGCCACATACCGCGCCAGCGCCGGCCCCGACAGGTGATCGCGCCAGATGCTGAGATCCGAGCGGGTCACACCGGTGTCCGCCCCCAGGATGAACACCGTGGCATGGGCCTGTGGCAGCAGCCCCAGCGTCAATTCAGGCTCTGTGCCGATGGCATTGAGCCCCGGGGTGTCCAGCACCACCAGCCCCCGCTTGAGCAAGGGATGTGGCAGGTTGATGCGCGCGTGTCGCCACACCGGGATCTCGACGAGCCCGTCGGCCTGCACAGGCGGGTTGTCGTCCGGCCGCGCCGCATCCCAGAAGCCCAGCCTGGCCGCCTCGTCCTGAGACACCAGACGCGTGCGGACCACCTGGGCCAACGCCTCGGCCATGCCGTCCGGGTTGTCCAGGTCCAACCCGATCCAGGTCCAGGCCGCGCCGCGCGTACGGTACTCGGCCAGCGAAGCCGCTTCCAACCGGGTTTCGATGGGGAGCAAGGACAGCCCGACCGGGTCCTCGGCGTCGTACCCCAGCTCCACCGGACACATGGTGGTGCGCCCGGCAGAGGCCGGCATCATGCGCCGCCCCTTGTCCGAGAAGAAGATCGCGTTGATCAACTCCGACTTGCCGCGCGAGAACTCGGCCACGAAGGCCACCATCAGCTTCTCGCCAGACAGGCGGTGGCGCATGGCCTCGAACCACTCGGCCGATGCGTCGTCCAGCAGGTCGTGCTCGCGCGCGAAACGCGCCAGCGCCGCCAGGCGGGCGTCGGTGTCGGCGCGCCACTGCCCCAGGGCGTCGAGGTGGCTGGCAAAGGTCGGCATCATGGAAGGCATCCTAGCGCAAGCGGCTCAGCCTCAGGAGCGCCAAACCAGGCAAAAACGCTGCCATCGCCGGCAAAACGGCCCGTTTGGCAACAGACCGTACGACTGTCACCTCTTCTGACAATTGCCGCAGAAAAATGTGGCGCGCTGCCCCAGCACCACGCGCTTCACCGGGCTCAGGCAGACGCGACACGCCTCCCCTTCGCGCCCATAGACGGCGGTACTCAACTGAAAGTGCCCCTGGGCACCGTGCGCATCCCGAAAGTCCTTCAGGCTCGATCCACCCAGTTCGATGGCTTCCGCCAGCACCGAGCGCACTTCGTCCACCAGGCGCTGGCAGCGCGCCAGGCTCAGCCGACCTGCGGGCGTGCGCGGATCAATCCGCGCACGAAACAGGGCTTCGCAGGCGTAGATGTTCCCGGCCCCCACCACAATGTCCCCGGCCATCAACGCCTGCTTGATCGGGGTGCGGCGCCCCTTGAGCCGTGCCTGCAGATACCGGCCATCCAGCCGCTCATCCGTGGGCTCACAGCCCAGCCCGGACAGCAGCTTGCCCGGCCATCCCAAGGTCGTCGAGGGCCCCCAGAGCACCGCCCCGAACCGCCGCGGATCGGTCAGGCGCAACTGACCCCGAGATGTCACCAATTCCATGTGGTCGTGCGGACCACGGGGCCCCAGATCGGCACCGAACCGCAGCGAGCCGGACATGCCCAGGTGGATCAGCAGACCGCCCTCATCGCCCCCCGACGCGCCGTAAGGGTCGGCACGGCGCAACGGCAACCACAGGTACTTGCCCCGCCTCAGCACCGCCCCCACCTCGCAACCCACCAGCTCATCGGGTGCCCGACCCAAGGGCCAGCGCAGGGGCTTGCCCAGATGCAGCGACCGCACGACCGAACCCTGAATGCGGTCGGCAAAGCTGCGACGCGTGACTTCGACTTCTGGCAATTCCGGCATGAAGGAATTATCCGGCCCGGGACCACTCAATAGAATGGTTGTACCTTTGGAGTGCACATGCCCTCAGCCATTCATCGCCCTCTGCATCCCCAGCCCCACCTGCCCACGCGCCGCGCCGCGCCCGCCCTCACTGCGATGGCCCTCGGCATCATCGGGGTGCTGAGCGCCGGTCCGTCGCGCGCGCAGGCCGCCCCTGCCGCGGTGCCGGCCCCCGCCGCAGCGGCCTCGCAGGCCTCGGTGCAGAACTCGGGCATGGATGCGGCGCTCTTCTATCAGGTGCTGATTGCCGAACTCGAGGCCAATGGCGGCAACGCAGGCCCGGCCTACCAGCTCTACCTGGAAGCAGCCCGCCGTCAGCAAAGCAGCCAGCTCTACCAGCGCTCCGTCGACATCGCCCTCGGCGCGCGTGCGGGCGAACAGGCCCTCGCGGCCGCCCGCGCGTGGCGTCAGGCGCTGCCCCAATCCCGCGAAGCCTCCGAGTACACGGCCCAGATCCTCATCGCACTCGGCCGGACCAACGAACTCGCGCCGCCCCTGCGGACCTTGATCCAGTTGACCCCGGCCCCCCAGCAGCCCCAGGTGATCGCCGGCATTCCACGCAGCCTGCAGCGCTTGCCGGACAAGCAGGTGATCGCCCGCGTGGTGGACGAAGCGACGCAGCCCTGGCGTCAGCCGCCGCTGGAGCTCGCGGAGGCCTGGGCTGCCAGCGGCGAGGGCTGGCTCGGCGCACGGCAGCCGGACAAGGTCATGGCCGCAGCCCAGCGCGCCCTCACCCTCAAGCCCACTCTGCCTCTCGCTGGCTTGCTGGCGGTCGACCTGATGGGGGCGCAGCCCGGTGCGGAAGAGCTGGTCAAAGCGCAGCTGACCCATCCGGATGCGCCGCCCATTGTTCGTCTGGCTTATGGTCGCAAGCTGGCCGCACTGAAGCGCTACGAAGAGGCTGCCGCGCAGCTTGATGCCGTGCTTGCCACACAGCCTGATCAGCCCGGCATCTGGCTGACGCTGGCTGCCGTGCGGATCGAGTTGCGTCAACTCGACAAGGCCGAAGTCGCACTCCGACAAGTCCTGGCTGCGAAGCCGACCGAGAACCCGCACCGCAACGGCGCCCTCCCCCTCGTCGTCAGCGACGCTGCGGGCACCGGCCTGACCGAACAGCAACAGGCGAGCATCCTCATGGCCCAGATTGCCGAACAACGCAAGCAGCCGCAGGCGGCCCTCGACTGGCTCGGCCGAGCGGACCCCGACAACCAGGTGCTCGGCATCCAGACGCACCGCGCACGCATCCTGATGCGCCTGGGCCGGCTGCAGGAGGCCCGATCGACGCTGCGCAAGCTGCCCGAGACCGAGCCCAGGGACGCCGCGGTCAAGATCCAGGCCGAGGCGCAGCTGCTGCGCGAAGCGCGCCGACTGCAGGAAGCCCACGACGTGCTGGCCGAAGGCGCCCGCCGCTTCCCGGAAGACGGCGACATCCTGTACGACCAGGCCATGCTCGCTGAGCGCCTGGGGCGCCATGAACAGATGGAAGCCCTGCTGCGCAAGGTGATGACGCTGAACCCGGACAATGCCAACGCGTTCAACGCACTGGGCTACAGCCTGGCAGACCGGGGTATCCGCCTTGACGAGGCTCGCCAACTGATCGACCGAGCCCTGGCGCTGCGCCCTGGCGACCCGTTCATCACCGACAGCCTCGGCTGGCTGATGTTCCGCAATGGCCAGCTGGAGGACGCCCTGCGCACGCTGAAAGAGGCCTACGACAAGCGCCCGGACCCCGAAATCGGGGCCCACATCGGTGAGGTGCTGTGGCAGATGGGCCAGCGCGAAGAGGCCATGCGTTACTTCCGTGAGTCGCGTCAGAACGAGCCCGAGAACGACACGCTCGTGGAAACCCTCAAGCGCCTGAAGATCAAGCTGTGAGCGACCGCGTTCAGCCCATCCGATATGCCCTCTGCGTCGCAGTGACACTGCTGACGGTAGGTTGCGCATCCGTGTCCTCCACCGTGAGCACCACACCGCCCGCCACCGAGACCGCGACCACACCACGCTGGGCACTTCAAGGCCAGATGAGCATCAAGCTGGCCGCCTGGCTGGACCAGCCGGCCCAGGGCGTCACCGTCGGCTACTTCCTCGAGGGCAGTGACGAGGCCGGTCAGATGGCCCTGATGACGCCCCTGGGCAGCCAGATGGCGCGGGTTGAATGGCAACCGGACAGCGTCTGGCTGGACGACGGCCGACAGCGCCGGCCTTTCGCCTCACCGGAAGCGCTCAGCGAGCAACTCTTTGGCGAGGCCCTTCCGCTTCAGGCCCTGCCGTGGTGGATGCAAGGCTTGCCCGCCCCCGGTCTGCCGCACCAGCCGACATCCGACGGGGCCGCCTTCGAGCAGGTCGGCTGGCGCATCACCCGACCGGACCCGGCGTCTGGCCGCATCGTCGCCGAACGCCCCGGCAGCCCGGCACAACGCCCGGTCACCATCCGCATTCACCCCGATCGCTGAGTCTTCATGTCTGCGCTCCTCGGCCTGCCCGCCCCGGCCAAGATCAACCTGTTCCTGCACGTCACCGGGCGCCGCCCGGACGGCTACCACCTCCTGCAGTCCGTCTTCATGCTGATCGACTGGCAGGACAGCATCGACCTCACCTTGCGCACCGACGGTCGGCTGCTGCGACATGACCTCACGGTGCCCCTGCCCGACGACGACCTCTGCCTGCGCGCGGCCCGTCTGCTGCAGACAGAAAGCGGCACGCGCCTCGGTTGCGACATCGGCATCCGCAAGCACGTCCCCTGGGGCGCCGGCCTGGGTGGCGGCAGTTCCGACGCCGCCACGGTGCTGCTCGGCCTGAATCAACTCTGGGGCCTGGGCTGGCCCCGCACGCGTCTCGAAGCGCTCGCGCTGCGACTGGGCGCCGACGTCCCGTTCTTCGTGCGCGGCCGCAACGCCTGGGTCGAAGGGGTGGGCGAAGCCATCACGCCCGTCGACCTGCCAGACAGTGTGTTGAAAACGCCACTGGCCATGCTGAAACCGCCGGTCGCGGTGCCCACCGCGGCGATTTTTGGATCGCCCGCGTTGAAACGCGACACACCGCATGCTATAGTCGCAGTCTTTCTTGCAGCGCCCAAGCGCTTCGGCAGAAATGACTTGCAAGAGCCCGCAACGGCATACAGCAGTCAAGTCAGCCAGGCGCTTGAGATCATGCAGAACCGCTTCGGCAACAGCCGGATGACGGGTTCAGGCAGCACGGTGTTTTCATGGCTCGACCATGATGCCCAGCCTGAAAACGGCTTCCAGCCTCGCGATGTGGGCCTGAATGATCCGGACTGGGTCGGTCGCGTGACGCGCGGTCTGCCTCGGCACCCTCTGCTGGACATGCTTGAGCCAATCGACGATTGATCAGCACGACAGACAGATGATGCAGAGACGCAACAGACTTGCAAACGTCGCAAAAATCGACATACAATCTGAGGCTCTCGACAAGAGAACAGCTTACTAGGTCGCAGACAAGAACGTCAGTTCAAGACTGTGTCCTGAGTAGGGGAGTCGCCAAGTTGGTTAAGGCATCGGATTTTGATTCCGACATGCGAGGGTTCGAGTCCTTCCTCCCCTGCCAGATTTCTTCTGTGCGGTCTTTGCTGATCACACAACATCACCTGCCCTGAACCTTCCGCGAAGGCCGATGCCAGCAGGCATCAACCGGACAGGCTCCGGTTTTCCTCAGGGGCAAGGTGACAGGGCAGATGGTCATTTCGTCATCATCTCCGTTCCCCCAC
>JAJUHM010000031.1 GCA_029279925.1 Aquabacterium olei | reverse complement strand
GGCCGACGGCAGGCGGTTACGGGACCGACTCAGGCCGGGTGCGTGGCCAGCCAGGCCAGCAGGGCGGGCTCGTCCATCGGACGGGCAAAAAGCCAGCCCTGGCCTTCGTCGCAGCCCAGCTCCAGCAGCATGCCGCGTTGCGAGGCGGTCTCGACGCCCTCGGAGACCACCGTCATGCCCAGGCTGTGCCCCAGGTTGACCACCATGCGCGCGATGCGGCTGTCCTGCTCGATCTCGGCCACGAAGGCCCGGTCGATCTTCAGGCGGTCGGCCTTGAGGTGGCGCAGTACGCTCAGCGACGAAAAGCCCGTGCCGAAGTCGTCGATGGCGGCGGTGAGCCCCAGGGCGCGGATCTCACCCAGGCGCTGGCGCATCAGACCCAGGTCATCCGCCGCCATCGATTCCGTCACCTCCAGCTCGACGCTGGCTGGCTGGACACCGGTCTCATTCAGTGTGTCGGCCAGCAGTGGGATGAAGTCCGGCTCACGCAACTGGGCCTGCGACACGTTGATGGCCATGGACAGCGTGCGGTGTCCCGCCTCGTGCAGCCGGCGCAGCTGGGAGCACGCCGAATGCAGCACGAAGGTCCCGAGCACGGCCATCAAGCCGGCCTGCTCGGCCAGCGGGATGAAGCGGTCCGGCGGCACCATCTCGCCATCGGGCTTGCGCCAGCGCAGCAGGGCCTCCAGCCCCAGCACGCGACCCGTGTGCAGGCAGACCTTGGGCTGGTACACCGTGAACAGCTGGCTGGAGCCGGTGGCCGCCCTCAGGCTGTCCAGCAACTGCATGCGGGTGCGTGCGTCCTGGCCCATCTCGGCCGAGAAATAACACACCGATCCCCGCTGCAGGCCCTTGGCCCGTTTCAGTGCCAGGTGGGCGTCCTTCAGGAGTTCCGGCCCCACGAGATCCGGCTGGTCCAGTCGCACCAGGCCCATCGTGGCCGACAGCCGCACCGTCTGACTCTGTACGTGAAACGGCGTCCTGAACAGCGCCTGCAGCGGCTCGGCGTCGACCAGGCCCTTCGGCCCCAGCACACCGAACACGTCGGCGCTGACGCGGGCCACCACGCAAGGCTCACCCAGTGAGCTGGTCAGACGCTGCGACACAGCCCGCAGCAGGGCATCGCCGAAGCCGTGACCCAGCATGTCGTTGATCGACGCGAACCCGTCGATGTCGACCACCGCCAGATGTCGTTCCGTGTCGGGCATGTGCAATGCCGAGAGGTGCTTCAGGAACTGGTTGAGGTTGGGGATGTGCAGCAGGGGGTCGACATAGGCCTGGTCGACCAGCCGCCCGTACAGCAGCACGTTCTCGAAGCCGGCCGACATGCTCGAGCAGAACACCTCCAGCAGATGCTGGTCGAGCGGCGCAAGCGGCTCGTGGTGGTCGATGTAGGCAGCGAGGCCCCGGCCGTCCGAGGTGGCGAAGTACAGCGTCACACCATGGTCGAAATGGTTGCGCTGCTCTTCCAGACAGCGCTGCAGCGCCTGCTGGACATGCGGCACGCCGAGGTCGCTGAGGGGACGCTGGATGAGGTCACCGTACTGACCCGCGGCGGCGATCACCCGCGCCGGGTCGTCCTGGTGCTGCAGGCCGGCCTGGGCGCAGATCAGGCCTTCCGGCGCGATCCCCAGCAGGGCGCACAGCTGCTTGACCACCCCACGGGCAAACAGGTGCATGCCGTGCAGCCGGCTGAGGTCCGTGCTGGCACGCACCACCATC
This sequence comes from Aquabacterium olei, assembly GCA_029279925.1. Lineage (GTDB taxonomy): Bacteria > Pseudomonadota > Gammaproteobacteria > Burkholderiales > Burkholderiaceae_C > Aquabacterium > Aquabacterium olei_A. Next base: position 14,533 of record JAJUHM010000031.1, on the reverse strand, counting down.
TCCAGCCCGCGGCGCGTCTGTTCGTGCGCGCACATCTGCCGATAGGCCCGCAGGGCCGTGGTCAGGCTGGTGAACAGCCGGACCCGGGTCAACTCCGACTTGGTGCGGTAGTCGTTGATGTCGTAGTCACGGATGGTGTCCAGCTCGGGCGCGTAGCCCGGCTGCCCCGTGCGCAGGATGATGCGCAGCGATTCGCGCTGCAGGGCCGTGCGCGCCTCGCGGACCAGCTGCAGCCCGGCGTCATCCGACTCCATCACCACGTCGAGCAGCATCACCGCGAGGTCTTCGTGTGCGGCCAGCAGCGCCAAGGCCTCGGCGCGGGAGTGGGCGTGGAGCAGGTGCAGGGGGCGTCCCTCGATCGACAGGCCACGCAAGGCCAGTTCGGTCGCCTGGTGCACGTCCTCGTCGTCGTCCACCACGAGGATCAGCCACGGCGTGCGTGTGTCCAGGCCGCCGACGCGGGTGGGCAGCGGCTCGTCGTCCAGCAGGGGCAGCAGGTCGTCTTCCTCATCGCTGGGGACGGGCGACGCGGGGGTGGGGTGGGGCGGCATCGGCTTCATGGCGTGGCAGTGAACTCCGCGGCGTCACGCCGGTCGGGTGCCACGCGGGGCAGCACCAGGGTGATCGTGCATCCCTGACCCGGCGCGCTGTCGAGCTGCACGCGGCCGCCCAGCAGTTCGGTCACCAGGGAGTAGACGATGTGCAGGCCCAGGCCGGATCCGCCTCGGCCCAGTCGGGTCGTGAAGAAGGGGTCGAACACCCGCTGCAGGTGTTCGGGCGCGATGCCGCATCCGTTGTCCTGCAGGGTGATGTGGACGTGCTCGTCCCCATGGGGCAGGGCCTCGACGGTGATCTGCGGTGCGGCGTGCCCCTCGAAGGCGTGCACCACGGCGTTGTTGACCAGGTTCATCAGCACCTGGCTCAGCGGCCCCGGGTGGCTGTCGAGCACCAGGCCCGGTGCGATCCGGTCGGTCAGCTGCACCTGGCGTTGCTTCAGCGTCGGGCTGAGCGCCAGGTTCAGCTCCCGCATCAACTCCCCCAGCTCGAACGTGCGCCGCTGATGGCTGGACTGGTCCACCGCGACCTGCTTGAAACCGGTCAGCAGCTCGGCCGCCCGGCGCAGGTTGCGTTCGACCACGTCCACGGCTTCGGCCATGTCGGCGGTGAAGCGCGCCAGCGTCGAGCGCCGCAGTCCGGCGGCGGCATCGGCCTCGAACTGGCGCCGCATGTCCGAGAGGGTGCTGGCCATGATCACGGCATTGCCGATCGGTGTGCTGAGCTCGTGGGCTACCCCGGCCACCAGGGCACCCAGGCTTGCCAGCTTCTCCTTGCGGACCAGTTCATCCTGGGTGCAGCGCAGCTCTTCGAAGGCGGCCTGCAGCTCGGCGGTCCGGGCCGCGACCCGTGCTTCCAGGCTGGCGTTGAGGGCCTCCAGCTGCTGCTGAGCCGCCCGGCGTTCGGTGACGTCGTAGAAGGTGGTGAGGAGGTGCTCGCCGACCATGGCGCCGCCGATGACCAGGTGGTGCGGCTGCCCAGCCTTGTCATGCACCAGGAGCTCGACAGGGCGAAGCTCCCGGCCATCGCGGCACACCTCCTGATGGGCCTGTGCCCACATCGCCCGCACCTGTGCGCGGTAGACCGGATCGGGGTCGGCCAGCGTCCACCATTGTTCGATGTGGCCCAGGTCGGCGGCGGCGTAGCCCAGCAACCGGGTCCACTGCCGGTTGATGTCCACCAGGCTGCCGTCCGGCGTGGTCAGCGCCATGGGGATGGGGGCCAGCTCGAACAGCTTGCGAAAGCGCTGCTCCGAGGCCTGCAGCGCCTGAGCCGCCGCCTGCGCCGCGCTGACATCCCGCACCACCGCCACCAGTTGGGGCACATCGTCGTCGGGTTCAGCCAGGCTGGGGCTCAGTGTCACTTCGGCCGTGAAGGTGTGGCCATCGGCGCGCTGGTGGAGCCAGAGAAAGCGCTGGGGCTCGCCCTGCCGCGCCCGCATCACATGTTCCTGCACCCGCGCCCGCGAGGTTTGTCCATCGGGCTGGTGCTCGGGCGACAGCGCCGCCGGGTTCAAGCCCACCAGTTCGTCGTGCGGCCGCCCGAACAGCAACTCGGCGGCCGGGTTGCACGCCACGATGCGCTCCCGCGCCATCAACAGCATCGCGTCATTGGCGTACGCCACCATGGCGCGGTAGGCGCGCAACGGGCTGTCGGGCTCGATGGCGGAAGGCTGGCGCGGGTTGGCGTCCATGCAGTCGTCCCTGGCGTTGTGTGTGTCGTGCAGCCAGGCGAGACTCAATACCCCACATGGCAACAATGACTATATCGGCCAAGGCGGGGAACACCTTTGGGGGAAGCACCGGGTCGGCCGCCCGGGCGTGAAGCGCTTCACGGGTCAGGCGCGGCGAGAAAAAGGAAAGGGCCCGGACGCGGTGCGTGCGGGCCCTTGGGCATATGGTGGTGGAACACGGAACCGAACCCGCGTCCGCTTTCCCAACCAAATAGTAATGCCTCGGCCTTTGGGGCGTGAATTCGACGATTTGGCGGGTGTTGGAACCCGCGCGGAAGCGTTGAAGACTAGACGCCTCTGTCTCGCAATCACAAGAGCAGCTTCCCCCGTGAGTCGTCGACATTGCTGGCAACAGGATGATCCATGGACTAATCGCCCTGTTTCGCGCTGCCGTGCCCCAGAAATGAAACTGCTATTAGCGCAACAGCTCCTCCCGTGATCGCCACGTCGGCGATGTTGAACGCAGGCCAGTGCATACCACGCAAGTGAAAGTCCAGGTAGTCGACGACCTGCCCGCGTGCGACACGGTCAAAGCCATTGCCGACGGCACCGCCCAAGATCAGGCTGTACGCCAAGGCCTCAAGACGGCGCACCGGTTTGCTCAGCATCCAGGCCAACCATATTGAAGCCCCCAGTGCGATCGCAAGGAAGAACCAGCGCTGCCAACCTCCGGCGCCAGCCAGAAAGCTAAAAGCCGCGCCCGGGTTCAGAACATGGACCAGATTGAAAAACGGTGTCACTTCAAGTGACCAGCCCAGCGGCGTGGTCAGATCAATGAGACTCTTAGTGGCTTGGTCGATTGCAAGCACGATGAACGCCACGGAATACCAATAGGATTTGCGATTCGGACACGTCATTACTACTTTTCAATTTCGAGGACATCGATGCTAGGCACCGCATGTGACGGCGGCCAGTGCAACTTGAAGGGGCATACGGCTGCGTGAATATCCGGTAGTCAAAAGTGCATCAGCAGCCAGCGGCCTGAACCTGCGCAGCGATTCGAATTGGTGGCATCAGCACATCTCGAAGAGGTTAAAGCAGACGCTCCTTAACTTGATCATCAAATTCATCAAATCATGCATGACAGGAACTTTCACAGGCCAAGTCAGTGCAAGCGACACCGAAAAGTTGTCGCCTACAAAGATGGTTCCGTCAAGTCGCTGCCTTTCCGCAATGAGCACAGAACTTCGCCCACGCTTGAAGGGTCGTTCCGCATTGCGTGCACGCAGAAGGAACCAACGTAGTTCCGCACTGCTGGCAGAAACGAGCCCCTAGCGCGTTCAGCGCCTTGCAGTTCGGGCATGCAACGCCGGCGTTGCCTCCTCCGCTGGCTGGAGGTCCGCCGCTTCCGTACCCACCGCCATAGCCGTGGCGATCACCGTGATGCGCCCCACCATGGTGGCCGCCACCCTGATGACCACCGAAAAGTCTGTCAAAAATACTCATTTATCTTTCCTCTTTCAAGAACGCCTTACAAGGCCGCTAAGGCCAACCAACGGATCTCATCACAATTTTTCGAAACATTCGCACTCGCTAGGGCAATGCAAAGAAGTGCCAAGAAGGTCGTTCTCCGCCCTTACGTCACTTCAGAACAAATCGTGCCGTCGCTGCCTTGCTTGCAAGATTCACCTGCGCGACAACCTTCGTACCGGGCGCGACTTTAAAACTGCCTTTTGCTTCAAGCTTGTCACCCGATGGTTTCAAATCAATCTCTTGCTTGTCGCTACCTGAGAGCAAAGTGATTTTTGCTGTTGCCCTGCTGACATCAACTGGTTTCCCGTGATCGCGCACGTACAACTGAAGCACATCGGGCTTGGCCACGAGCTCGTAGTCCATATCCTTGATTTCCGTGACCAAACCTCCATGGAGAGGCTTGTCTTCATGACCATGGTCATGTTTGTCCGCAGCAAATACGACGCCTGATGCCATCAACATCAAAGCGAAGGTGGTCGAAATCAGTTTCATGAGTTTTCCTTTCAAAAGTACAGGTTAAGAATCAGATCTAAAGACTGGCTTATGAATTCTGCGAAGCAGCCGCAGCCTGCGGATGCACCGGTTCGGCAGTGACGTCCTCCAATTCCTCGTCCGGACGATGGGCCAGCCGATACAGAATCGGAAGCACGAGCAGCGTCAGCAATGTGGAGGACAGGATGCCGCCAATCACCACGGTGGCCAAAGGACGCTGTACCTCCGCGCCGGTTCCCGTGGCGATTGCCATTGGAATGAAGCCCAACGATGCCACCAAGGCTGTCATCAATACAGGGCGCAAACGAGTCAACGCTCCCTCACGGATGGCTGCGTCCAATTGGGCTCCCTCTTCTCGCAAGCTGCGGATGTAAGAAATCATCACGAGGCCATTGAGCACTGCAACACCTGACAGGGCGATAAAACCCACTGCGGCGGAAATCGACATTGGAATGTCACGCAGCCACAGCGCCAAAATGCCGCCGGTCAACGCAAATGGAATGCCGGTAAATACCAGCAGGCCATCCTTGACGTTGCCGAACATTGCAAACAGCAACACGAAGACCAGGAGCAACGACACAGGGACGACGATTTGCAATCGCTGTGTCGCGGACTGCAGGTTTTCAAATGTGCCACCCCAGCTCGTCCAGTAGCCTGCGGGAATCTTGACCTGCGCCAAAGCAGCTTCCGCGTCGGCCACAAAGGAACCGACATCACGGCCACGCACGTTTGCACTCACCACAATGCGACGCTTGCCGTTCTCGCGGCTAACCTGATTAGGCCCCGGTGCCAGCTCGAAGCTAGCCACTTCGGCCAGTTGGATGAAATTGGTTCGTCCTTCGACGCCGCCCGAACCGCGTGGCAAAGGAATCGGCAAGCGTTTCATGCTCTCAAGGTTGTTGCGCAGGGACTCGGGCAAACGAACCAGGATGTCGAACCGACGGTCGCCTTCAAACAGCGTACCGGCCTCACGCCCGCCGATAGCCGTGGCCACTGCATCCTGAATATCAGCCACGTTTAACCCGTAGCGTGCGGACTTCTGACGATCAATGTTGACCGTGAGCATCGGTAATCCGGTGGTCTGCTCCACCTTGACTTCTGACGCACCTGGGATTTTTTGCAACTTGGACGAGACTTCTTCGGCTGTCTTGTTCAAGACGTCCATGTCGTCCCCGAAGATCTTCACCGCCACGTCGCTTCGCACCCCCGAGATGAGTTCGTTGAATCGGAGTTGGATCGGCTGGGAGAACTCGTAGTTGTTACCCGGTATCTTGCCCACGACCTCCTGCACGGCGGCCAGCAACTCGTCGCGTGACTTACGCGGCTCAGGCCACTCTGACATGGGCTTGAGCATGATGTAGCCGTCAGAAATGTTCGGTGGCATGGGGTCGGAGGCAATTTCCGCCGTTCCTGTGCGCGCGAAGATGCGGTCTATCTCGGGGAACTTGGCTTTCAGCGTTGCTTCAAGTTGCTGCTGCATCGCTACCGATTGCGACAAACTGGTGCCAGGAATGCGCAAGGCCTGAATGGCGAAGTCTCCTTCGTTCAAGCTGGGCACGAACTCACTGCCCATACGCGTTGCGATCAAACCGCACAACACCACCGCCACGGCGGCGGTAGCCAGCACAACAGCCTTGGCCGCCATCACGCGGTCCAGCAGAGGGCCGTACCAGCGCTTGGCTTGCAGCATCAAGAAGTTTTCCTTCTCGCTGACACGGTTGCCAATGAACAGCGCGACCGCAGCCGGAATGAAGGTCACCGACAAAATCATGGCTCCCACGAGCGCCGCCACCACTGTGAACGCCATCGGATGAAACATCTTCCCTTCGACGCCAGTGAGAGCGAAGATGGGCAGGTACACCACCATGATGATTAGCTGACCAAACAGGAGCGGGCGACGTGATTCCTTAGATGCCAGAAACACCTCGTGAAAGCGTTCTGAGCGGGTCAGCGGCCTGCCGTAGTGAGCTTGGGCATGGGCGAGACGTCGGACACAGTTCTCGACGATCACCACCGCGCCATCGATGATGATGCCGAAGTCCAGTGCCCCGAGGCTCATCAAATTGGCGCTAACCTTGTAGCTCACCATTCCCGTGAAGGTGAACAACATCGATAAGGGAATCACGGTTGCAGTGATGATGGCCGCACGGATATTGCCCAAGAACAGGAAAAGGATCACGATCACTAGAATCGCGCCCTCCAACAAGTTCTTTTTGACCGTGCTGATGGCTTTGTCTACCAAAACAGTGCGGTCATAGACGGTCACCGCGTGTACACCCTCGGGCAGGCTGCGGTTAATCTCGATCATCTTCTTGTCGACAGCTTGCGAAACCGTTCGACTGTTTTGGCCGATGAGCATGAAGACGGTGCCCAGCACCACTTCACGGCCATTGTCCGTAGCAGCACCGGTGCGAAGCTCACGTCCGATGCCGACCTCGGCCACATCACGCACCCGAATCGGCACACCACCCGCGCTGCTGAGGATGACATTGCCGATGTCTTCCAGTGTCTTGACCTGCCCGTGAGCCCGAATCAGGTACTGCTCACCGCGCTTTTCGATATAACCCGCGCCCACGTTGCCGTTGTTGCGATCCAGAGCCGTCACAATGTCCTGCAGGGTGACGCCCAGCGAGGCCAGTCGCTCGGGTATCGGTGAAATTTGGTATTCCTTTGCAAAACCACCAATCGAGTTGATTTCCGTCACGCCGGGCACATTGCGCAACTGCGGTTTGATGATCCAGTCCTGAATCTCGCGCAGATCGGTGGCCGTGTAGGGCTGGCCATCAGGTTTTTTCGCGCCATCCTTGGCTTCGACTGTCCAGAGGTAAATCTCACCCAAGCCTGTCGATATAGGCCCCATCGCAGGAGTAATACCGGAAGGCAGTCTGTCGCGAGCCTCCTGGATGCGTTCATTGACCAACTGTCGCGCGAAGTAGATGTCAGTGCCGTCCTTGAAAATCACGGTCACTTGCGACAGCCCGTAGCGGGACAGGGAGCGGGTTTGTTCCAGGTTGGGAAGGCCCGCCATCACGGTTTCAATCGGGTAAGTCACCCGTTGCTCGGTCTCCAGCGGGGAATATCCCGGCGCCTGGGTATTGATCTGTACCTGGACGTTGGTGATGTCCGGGACGGCATCAATGGGCAGTTTTTGATAGTTGAACACGCCGATGGCAGCCATTCCAATGACTGCCAGCAATACCAACCATCTGTGTTCGATGGCTGCGCGAATGAGTTTTTCAAACATGTGTGTCGCTCCGGTATCAATGGGTGTGTTCAGCAGAGGCTTTGCCAAGCTCTGACTTCAAAACAAAGCTGCCCGCCGACGCATACGGTGCCCCGGCTCTGAGCCCTTGCACCACCTCAACGCGCTTGCCATCGCTGCGCCCCAACTGCACGGGCTGGGCAATGAAACCCCCATTCACCTTCAGGAACACGACCGGCTTGTCGCCCACGGTCTGAATGGCATCGCTGGCCACTGTCACGGGAACGTCAGCCTCTGAGGAGGTCACTTCCACGTTGACGAACAGTCCAGGACGCCAAGCACCTTTGGGATTGGACAAGACCACGCGGGCCTTGGCCATACGGGTCTGTTCGCCAATCAGTGAGCCAACGAAGGTGATGACTCCGGTCGCGCTGGCATCGAATGCAGTGGCCTTGATGGCAACCTTCTCGCCGACCCTGACGAGCGGCAAGTCTTTGGCAGGTACGTTGATTTCAGCCCAAACCTGCCCCAAATCGGACACGGTGAACACGGCAGCATCCTCCTTGACGGCTTCACCGAGGCTGAGATGCTTTTCAATCACCAAGCCATCGAATGGCGCACGCAATTCGAAGCGGTTAAGGCCCCCCTGAGAACCCGTGGCTAGGCCCAAAGCGGAGAGCTTCTGTTGAGCGTTGGCCACAGCGACTTCCGCCTCGTGCAGCGCTTGCCCTGCTTGCAGATAGTCTTGCTCTGCGGAAATTTTCTGCTCCCAGAGTCGCTTTTCACGCTCGAACGTGGTCTTGGCCAAGGTCAGACGCTTTTGTGCGGTTTGCAGTTCACTGCGTTGCTCAGATGCAGCCGGGCTTGCAATGACAGCGAGAACCTGGCCTCGTCTGACAGTTTGACCCAGACTAGCCTGCACGCTCTCGACCACCCCCGCAATGCGTGGCACAACGTGCGACGTCCGGTCTTCGTTCAAGCGAATTTCCCCCGGCAATAGCAGGGCTGACTTGATTCGTGCCGCACCAGCCGTATCGATACCTATGGATGCCGCTTTGATTTGCGCATCACTGAGTTCGACCTTCCCTTCTTCTTGGTTGAGAACGAACATGAAGGGTTCGTTGGCTGTCTGGGCAACGATGCTGATCTCGAACGCGTGCGGCTCCGGCACGACCTCGCGGCTCAGCAGGTTGTCCTTGTCAGGCGCGAAATTGAGTGTCTGTTTCTCGCCGGTCAAACGCGTGATGGTCGCGCTGACCTTTGCAGCGCTGGTGGGAAGAGGCTTGCCTTTGTCATACAACCAGACTCGCAAACGAGGCTCACCGCCTTCCTCAGCGAGTAACGCTTCCAGCCCGAAATCCCCTTCTTTGAAAAGCTTGCCACCGTGCGGCCCCTTGCTTGGCCCTTCGTGGTGTTCGCCGTCCGCATGACCCTTGTCGTGGTCGTGCTTGTCTCCACTGGCCTTGCCGTGATGCTCACCATCACTGTGTGCCTTGGCTTCAACGTGGCTGCCGTGACCGTGGCCATCATCCTCGGCTGTTTTGGCAGCTTTGCCGCCGAGAATGGCGCTACCCAGTACAACGCCCGTTGCAACGATCACGGCGATGGCGATCACATGTTTCTTGCTGACGTTCAGCTTTTTTGTATCGATTTTCATATTTATTCCTTGTTCGCTGGCTGAGTGGCATGTGTGCCAGATTCGCCGAGCACGCGGTCAATGTCCGCCGCTGCACGATGTGCTTCAGCCAGTGCTTTGATGTGTTGGGACTTGGCGGCAAAGTAGGTGCGCTGTGCGTCCAGCACTTCCAGGAAATTGAACTTGCCGTTTTCAAACCCGACAGTGGCCGCGTCGTAGGCACTCTTGGCCCCAGGTAAAACATCCCGTTGCAGGACGTCGACTTCTCCACGAATGGATTCCAGCCGCTCGCGGGCTTGCAATACATCCGTGCTGACGCGAACGTTCAGTGCTTGAAGTTCGTCCCGCGCCTTGTCTTCACGCTTCAGTGCTTCCAACAAGTTGCCCTGATTCCGATCAAACAGCGGCAAGGGTACGGAAACACCGAACAGCAGTTGATCGCGCTGCAGTTCGTTGGGGCGTTTCACCCCGAGGCTGAAAGTTACGTCGGGTATCCGTTTGCTGCGCTCTACATCGACCAACGACCTGCGGCGCTCAACCTCCAGCTGCGCCCGGCGCAGCGTTGGCGAAGCAGACAGGCGCTGCTGGACGTAATCGAACGAAGGAACAGTCGGAAGTTCGTCCACACTGCCCGCCACGAGGGTAAATCGCGGCGGATTGGCCCCGAGCAAACTGGACAAACGTGCCCGAGCACTGCGCTGCTCGCTCTGGGCCTGTGCCAATTCAACTCGCACGCCTGCTTCGGCCACACGTGCCTTGGTTTCTTCGACCGGAGAGACCTTGCCTGCTGCCACGCGTTTGGCGACGGCATCGGTGGCTCGTTTTGCCAGATCAACACTGGCGTGAGCCAAGGCTGTGCGCTCCTGTGCCGCCAATGTCTCAAAGAAGGCAGCGATGACAGTGGCGCGAATTTCGACGCGGCGCACGTTCAGTTCTTCGACCGCAATGTCACGTCCTCGCTCTGCCGCCGTGATACGGGCCGCGCGCTTGCCACCCATTTCGACGGGCAGGTTGATCTGCACACTTTGTGTGCGGGTCGCTGCCCTCTGGTCTTCCAGCGAGTACGCCAGTTCGGGATTGGGGCGAGCTTGCCCCTGGATCACCTGACCTTGCGTTGCCTCGATTTCCCGCCTTGCGACAGCCAAGTCTAGATTGCTGTCCAGGGCTAAATCGATGGCCTTTTGCAGCGTCAGGATCGTTGCCGCTTCGCTCTGCAGGCCGCTTCTGACGGCTGAAGGATTGTCTTGTGCTGCTGGCAACGCCTGAGCGAAAGCTGCCCCTGCAGCGAGCGCTACGAGCAAACTCGTCGCAGCCGCAACTTTTGAGGTGCGGAGGACAGAGACTGACTTCCGTCGTTTTTGATTTTGATGACTCTTCAACATCCGATTCTCCAGTGATATTCAAATACACGAGGGAATCGGCGGAGAGCGATCCAAATGATCGCCTGCTCGTCGTCACGTCAGCCGAGCGAGGTCGGCTTGATACGGTCACGCGCTAGGCGTATCCGTGCATTGGTGATGACGAAGGGGAAGGAACGCGCTCCCCGCCGATCAGGCGAGGACACGCCACTGAGGGCGCTCAAGGCGTTCAAAAGGGGGCGACGTGAGACGAGCCCAGTAATCTGCTGTATCCAGAGATGAGTCGGCCAGCGATGCAATCGTGACTGCCCCAGGCAAGGCCGACAAACATCCCGCGTGACAGGATGCGCAATCGGGATCACCACCGATGGTCTTGGCTGGATCGGAAGATGCGTCTTTGCCATCCGCAGTCTTGTGCTGATGGTCATGGTGACCAAAGTGCTTGGCTGCGGCACCGGTTTCGTGTTGGCAATAGCTGGCTGCAGCCGCCCAGCCAAGCTGTAGCGGCATAAACACCAACAAAAGGATTGCCAACCATTTACGCATATGGGCAACAGTGTAGCAGCTATAGACTTCCCTGTACATCTTTTCTACTTGCTCTGTTGCCTTCCAAGCAACCTTAGCCCATTGAAGACCACCAGCAAGCTTGCCCCCATGTCCGCGAACACCGCCATCCACATGGAGGCATTGTCGAAGATGGCCAGCAGTAAGAAGACCAGCTTGATGCCTAGCGCAAGACTGATGTTCTGCCAAAGCACAGCGTGGGTGCGCTTCGAGAGCCGTATCGTTTCCGGCAGACGCCGCAGGTCATCGTTCATGACCACAACATCTGCGGCTTCCATCGCGGTATGGGTCCCAGCAGCGCCCATGGCGAAGCCGATGTCGGCCTTGGCAAGTGCTGGCGCATCATTGATGCCATCGCCTGTCATCGCAGTGATGCCCAGGCGCTGTTGAAGTTCGCCGATGGCCTGCAACTTGTCTTCAGGTAGTAGGTTGCCCCGCACCTCGGCTATGCCCGCCTGAGAGCCGACGGTGCGCGCGGTCGCGATGTTATCCCCTGTCAGCATGACCGGTGTCACGCCGAGCGACTTCAGGTCGGCCACCGCTTGGGCGGAGGATGGTTTGATGGTGTCCGCCACCGCGCAGATCGCCATCACACGTTCGCTGTTAGCGAGGAGTGTGACCGTGCGACCTGCCTCCTCATGAACTGCGAGGCGGGTTTCGAGTTCAGCCGAACATTGCCCACGCTCCTCGATCCAGCGGTGGTTGGCCAGCGCGTAGGAATGATTGCCGATAACACCTTGCACTCCACGCCCTGCAACGGCTTGAAACTCTCCCACCTCTTGATCGGCGGTTGACAGCCCCTCTGCGATGGCTTTGGAAACCGGGTGATCCGACCGGCCCGCGAGACTCTTTGCAAGCCCCTCCAGCACCCGTTGATCAAGACCTGTGTCCACGGGCTCGAAGGCCACCAGTTTGGGCTTGCCTTCCGTGATCGTACCGGTCTTGTCCAGGGCCACAGCTTTGATCTTTCGCGCATCCTCCAAGTAAACGCCACCTTTGATCAAAATCCCCCGCCTTGCCCCGGCTGCCAAACCGCTGACGACCGTGACAGGTGTGGAAATAACCAAGGCACAAGGGCAAGCGATGACCAACAACACCAAGGCCTTGTAGACAGCCTGCATCCAGGTCAAGTCCGTGATCCACGGCGCTAGCAACGCGACGGCGACAGCCAGGATGAAAACGGCAGGGGTGTAGATCGCGGCAAACCGATCTACAAAGCGCTGTGTCGGCGCACGGGACGACTGTGCTTGCTCGACTGCGTGGATGATGCGCGCCAGGGTGCTGTCCGAAGCGGGCGCGGTGACACGGAATTCCAAGGCTGCAGACTGGTTGATGGTGCCTGCGTACACTTCGTCGCCAGGAGCCTTGTCTATAGGCAGGCTTTCCCCAGTCACAGGGGACTGGTCGATGGCACTCTGTCCGAGCGTGACGACACCATCGAGTGGAACGCGCTCTCCTGGACGGATGCGCACTGTTGCGTCGACAACGACAGCTTTGACGCCGACGCGCGTCCAACTGCCGTCACCTTGACGCACCTCGGCTTGCTCCGGTGCCAGCGCCAGCAAGCTCTTGATGGCGTTACGCGCCCGGTCCACCGCTCGAGCCTCGATGGCCTCGGCTATGGCATACAAGGCCATCACCATGGCAGCTTCTGGCCACTGGCCTATCAAGAAGGCACCTGTCACGGCCACAGTCATCAAGGCGTTGATGTTCAAGCGTCCTTGCCGCAGTGCGGAAAGCCCTTTACCGTAGACGGAGAAACCCGCCAGGGCGATGGCCACCGCGGCCAGCGCCATTCCAAGGGCTTTTGCTGGCCAACTATCTGGAAAAGCGAATGCCAAGCCTTCAGCCGCCACGGCCAGCCCCAATGCAGCAATCAATTTGCCCCATGAGGCCCAAAAACCAGTTGGCGCAGCGGCAGTAGCTCCATCCGATTTGTCTTCTACTCCGAGTGGTTCCGGTTTGAAGCCCGCTTTGCGAATCGCATCCAGTGCCAACCGCAGAGCATGATCCTCGGCAGCGATGGTCAACTCGCGGTCGCCCAAGTTGAACTGCAAGCCACGAATGCCTGCCACGCCGTCCAGCGCTCGACGGATTTCTGACTCTTCGGACGCGCAGTCCATGTTCGCGATCCGGAATCTATGTGGCTCAACAGCCGTTGCTTTAGACGCCATTGGCCCGCCCACGGCAGGCGATGCAGCGCAGCCACTTCCACAACCGCAGGCAGTGTCAACTTGTTGGCGTTGGTGAGTAGGGTTCATGATCTTCTCCTTGTTGGATGGATTAAAAACCCTGTAGCCACTACAATGTCAAGTACCTACAAATAAAATGGCGCAACTTTCTTGCCACCGCTCAAGGTGAAGATATGAAAATCGGTGAACTGGCCAAGGCGGCTCACACTCAGGTTGAGACGATCCGGTATTACGAACGCGAAGGATTGTTGCCAGAAACGCCTCGCACAGAAGGTAACTACCGGGTGTACGGCAGCGAACACGTTGACCGACTGTCCTTCATACGGAACTGCCGTGGGTTGGACATGACGCTGGACGAAATCCGAGTGCTGCTGCGCTTCAAGGATTCGCCTCACGAGAACTGCGCACAAGTGAACGACCTGCTCGACGAGCACATAGGCCATGTAGCTGCCCGCATCAAAGAGTTGAAGGCGCTGGAACGACAGCTCAAGACTTTGCGGGAAAACTGTCGTGAATCTCAGCAGGCCAGCCAATGCGGCATTCTGACCGGATTGTCCACGGCATCGCTCCAAGATCACGGCTCAACGACCAGCATGGGCCATGTCCATGGGGCACACAGCCTCAAAGGAAAGCATTGAACGAACGGTGTCAGCCAAGTAGCCGTGCCTCAGCATCGCGTTGGGTTGAAATGGTGTGAGAGAAATAACGCTCGGTGGTATGGAGACATGCGTGCCCCTCACACGGAAGAATTCCAGCCGCATGAGGGGGATAAAAAGGAAGTTGCGATCTAAGGGTACCCCCGTGTCCTTTGGCGACGACGCATCAAGAAGTAAACCGCAGGCACCACAAACATCGACAGCAATGGCGCGGTAATCATTCCACCGACCATGGGCGCAGCAATGCGCTGCATCACCTCAGAGCCAGTTCCACTGCCCCACATGATCGGAAACAAGCCCGCCAAGATGACTGCCACCGTCATGGCCTTGGGACGCACGCGCAGCACCGCCCCTTCGCGGATCGCGTCCAGCAGGTCTTCTGTGCTGGCTTTACCCTGCGCGAGGCGCTCATCCCACGCATGTTTGAGGTACAGCAGCATGATGACCCCGAACTCTGCCGACACCCCGGCCAGCGCAATGAAGCCCACGGCCCCAGCCACCGACAGGTTGTAGCCCAGCAGATACAGTAGCCAGATGCCCCCCACCAGGGCGAAGGGCAGCGTTGCCATGATGAGCAGGGCTTCATCAAACCGCTTGAAGGTCAGGTACAGCAGCACAAAGATGATGAGCAGCGTGAACGGCACCACCACCTTGAGCTTGGCCGTGGCACGTT
>JAJUHM010000030.1 GCA_029279925.1 Aquabacterium olei | reverse complement strand
CCGGTCGGGCCACGTCCCGCAGGAAGCGCTCGGCCCACGGGCCGGCCGCGTTGACCAGAGCCCGGGCACGCACGGTGTGGGCGTGGCCATCCGCGCCCACCAGCGTGGCCGACCAATGATCGGCATGCCGCCGGGCTTGGGCGCAGCGGGTGCGGGTCATCACGGTGGCGCCCCGGTCGCGTGCATCCACGGCATTGAGCACCACCAGGCGCGCATCGTCGACCCAGCCATCGGAATAGACGAAGCCCCGGGTGTAGCGGGCCTGCAGGGGGCGCCCGACGGGATCGGCGCGCAGGTCCACCGCGCAGGAGCCGGGCAGCACCGCCCGCCGCGCCAGGTGGTCATACAGAAACAGCCCGAGGCGGATCAGCCAGGCGGGGCGCATGCCGGGGTCGTGCGGCAGCACGAAGCGCATGGGCCACATGATGTGCGGCGCCGAGCGCAGCAGCACCTCGCGCTCCTGCAGGGCCTTGCGCACCAGCGAGAACGCGTGGTGCTCCAGGTAGCGCAGGCCGCCATGGATCAGCTTGGTCGAGGCCGACGAGGTGTGGGCCGCCAGGTCGTCCTGCTCGACCAGCAGCACGCGCCAGCTGCGCCCGGCCAGGTCGCGCGCGATGCCGGCCCCGTTGATGCCCCCGCCCACCACCAGCACGTCGACGGGGTCAGGGGGAACACAGGGCAGCAACGAAGGCGACGACAAGGTCAGCGGGGACGGCGGCAAGACAGCGCTCCAGAGGGACGTGCCCGGTTTTAACCTTCGCACCGCCCCTGTGTCCACCCTGGGCAATCGCAGGTGTGGCCGCACGCCGCCTGTGGCAGGCTGATGCCTTTGGCGCCCCCTTCCCGGAAAGAACCCCATGACCTACCTGCTGGCCCTGGACCAGGGCACCTCCAGTTCGCGCAGCATCGTGTTCCGCACCGACGGCTCGATCGCGGCCATGGCCCAGCGCGAATTCCGCCAGATCTACCCGCAACCGGGCTGGGTCGAGCACGACCCGCGCGAACTGTGTTCCACGCAACGCGACACCGCCCGCGAGGTGCTGCACCAGGCGGGCCTGACGGCCGCGTCGATCCGCGCCATCGGCATCACGAACCAGCGCGAGACCACGCTGGTGTGGAACCGGCGCACCGGCGAGCCCATCTACAACGCCATTGTCTGGCAGGACCGCCGCGCCGAGCCCGCCTGCGCGGCCCTGCGTGCGCAAGGGCACGAGGCACGGGTGCAGGCGCTCACGGGGCTGCGCATCGACGCGTACTTCTCGGCCACCAAGCTGCAGTGGATCCTGGCGCATGTGGACGGCGCGCGGGCGGCCGCGACGCGGGGCGAGCTTGCATTCGGCACCGTCGACAGCTGGCTGCTGTGGCAGCTGACCGAGGGCCGCGTGCACGCCACCGACGTGAGCAACGCCTCGCGCACCATGCTGTTCAACATCCACACCCAGCAATGGGACGACGAGCTGCTGGCCCTGTTCGGCATCCCGCGCTCGATGATGCCGGAGGTCCGGCCCTCGTCGGCCCACTTCGGGGACACGACGGCGCTGGGCGGTGAACTGCCCATCGGGGGCATCGCCGGGGACCAGCAAAGCGCCCTGTTCGGCCAGGCCTGCTTCCAGGCCGGCGTGGCGAAGAACACCTATGGTACGGGCTGCTTCCTGTTGATGCACACGGGCCCGCAGCCCCAGGCCAGCACCAACGGCCTGATCACCACGGCCGCCGCACAACCAGGACCGACGCCGGCCTATGCCAACGAGGGCAGCGTGTTCATCGGCGGCGCGGTGGTGCAATGGCTGCGCGATGGCCTGCGCGCCATCCAGGCCTCGAGCGAAGTGCAGCAGCTGGCTGAAAGCGTGCCCGATGCCGGCGGGGTGGTCTTCGTGCCCGCCTTCACCGGCCTGGGCGCGCCGTACTGGAATGCCGATGCCCGGGGTGCCATCGTGGGCCTGACGCGCGGCTCGACCGTGGCCCACATTGCCCGTGCCGCGCTGGAAAGCATCGCCTTCCAGAGCGCGGCCCTGCTGCAGGCCATGAGCCGCGACGCCGTGGCACGCGGAGGCACGCCCGTGAGCGAACTGCGCGTTGATGGCGGCGCCTGCGTCAACAACCTGCTGATGCAGATCCAGGCCGATCTGCTGGGCATCCCGGTGGTGCGGCCCAAGGTGGTCGAAACCACCGCGCTGGGGGCCGCCTACCTGGCGGGCCTGCACGTCGGCGTCTACAAGGACCTGGCCGAGCTGGAAGCCCAATGGCAGGTCGACCGGCGTTTCCTGCCGACGCTGTCGCGCGAAGAAGCCGAGCGCCGCCTGGCGCAGTGGGAGCACGCGGTGCGCCAGGCCGTGGCGCCCTGAGCCTTCAGGCTTCGCGCCGCTGCAGGTGAAGCGCCACGCGCTGGGCCTTCGGCAGCGCAGCCCGCGCCCGCAGCTGGCCACAGCCACCGTCCACGTCCTGGCCGGCCGAGTGGCGCAGCTTGGTCAGCACGCCGGCACGGTGCAGCGTGCGCGCGATCTCGGCGGCCTTCTCCCAGGACGGACGCTGGTAGGGCAGCTCGGGCACGCTGTTGTACGGGATCATGTTCATCAACGCGTACTTGCCCTTGAGCAGGCGCACGATGCCCTCGATCTCGTCAGGTCCGTCGTTGACGCCTTCCAGCAGCGTCCACTGATACTGAATCGGGTAGCCGGTGGCCCGCGCATAAGCCTCGCCAAGCTCGACGAGTTCAGCCGGGTCCATGCGGGGGGCACGGGGCAGCAGCTCGGCGCGCAGCTCGGGCCGGGTCGTGTGCAGCGACAGCGCCAGCGCCGGCTTGACGCGGCCGCGCGGCAGCTGCTCGAACACCCGGTGATCGCCCACGGTCGAGAAGACCAGGTTCTTGTGGCCGATGTTGCCGACGGTGCCCAGCAGGTCGATGGCTTCCAGCACGTTCTCGAGGTTGTGCGAGGGCTCGCCCATGCCCATGAACAC
Organism: Aquabacterium olei; assembly: GCA_029279925.1. Classification (GTDB taxonomy): domain Bacteria; phylum Pseudomonadota; class Gammaproteobacteria; order Burkholderiales; family Burkholderiaceae_C; genus Aquabacterium; species Aquabacterium olei_A. The sequence continues at coordinate 13,425 of JAJUHM010000030.1, read as the reverse complement.
GACCTTCTTGACCGGGCGACGCGTGCGGGCCAGCGCCACCTGGGCCACGATCTCGCCACTGGTGACCTGGCGCACCAGGCCTTCCTTGCCGGTCATGCAGAACACGCATCCCACGGCGCACCCCACCTGGGTCGACACGCACAGGCCGTCACGCGGCAGCAGCACGCTTTCCACGGTCTGGCCATCGGCCAGCTCGACCAGCAGGCGCGCCGAGCCGTCTTCACCGGGGTGCTCGGATTTCAGCCGCGCCAGGCCGGCCAGCTCGGCGGTGAAAGCCGGCAACATGCTCCGCACGGCCTCGGGCAGAAAGTCTTCGGGCTTGCGGCGGCCGTGGTCCTGCGGCAGGGCCTGCGCCCACAGGCGCAGCACGCGCTGCTCGTGAAGGGGGCGGGCGCCGTGCTCGCGCAGGCGCTGGCGGAGGGTCTCGATGCGCATGGATCAGGGATAAGGCAGCCCGGCAGTGTAGGCGCTGCGGGCCCGCCCTGTCATGCCGGGGCGTCAGTGCCAGAGCAGGCCCAGCAACAGCCAGCCTCCGGTGGCCAGCAGCATCCACGCGAACAGCGTCTTCATGCGCTGCTCGGGCAGACGGTGCGCCAGCGCCACGCCGGCCGACACCGTCAGCATGCCACTGGCGGCCAGCGGCAGGCCCATGTGCCAGTCGACGCGGTGGGCCTGGGCGTAGCTCATCAGCGCGATGATGGAGCTGGGCGCCACCAGCGCCAGCGACAGGCTTTGCGCCACCGTCTGGCGCTGCGCGAACACGCCGGTGAGGATCGGGGTGGCGACCAGCCCGCCGCCGATGCCGAGCAGGCCCATGCTCGAGCCCCCCACCATGCCGACCAGCGGGATGTAACGTTCGGGCACGCGGGGGATGGCCTCGTCGGGCCGGCCTTGCGCAGCGGCACGCTGGCGAGCCCGCAGCTGCCACAGCAGCCGCCAGGCCAGCAGCATCAGGAAGACGCTGAACACCGTGCGCAGCAGCGCAGAGGGCAGGCCGATGGCCACCTGGGCCACGAGCCAGGTGGTGGCCGTGGCGCACAGCCCGATGCCCAGCGCGCGGGGCAGCGGCACCGGATACAGGCGGCTGTAGCGCCACCAGCCCACCAGCAGGTTGGGCACCATCATGACCAGTGCCGTGCCCTGCGCCAGGGCCTGGTCCATGCCATAGCCCAGCACCAGCAGCGGGATGGCGATGATGCCGCCCCCGATGCCGAACAGCCCCCCGAAGAAACCCATCAGGGCGCCCAGCAGCAGCGCGGGCAGGAAGGCGAGCAGGTCGGCAGGAAACAGCATGCTGTCATGATGATTGGCAGCCTCCTCCGCATCAATGGCGGCCCATTCATTTGATTCGTGCGTTCAGTGCAAGAATGTGGCTGCCCGCGTTTTCCTTGCCCGACCGCCTGCCGATGCCCTCGTCCACCTCCCAGTCCACCCAGGCCGACCTGGCCTTCTTCACCACGCTGGCACGGCACCCCAGCCTGGCCGCCGCCGCACCCGAGCTGGGCCTGTCGGCGCCGGCCGTGAGCCGCCGGCTGGCCGCGCTGGAACACCGCCTGGGCGTGCGGCTGCTCAACCGCACCACACGGCGGCTGAGCCTCACGCCGCAGGGCGAGCGCTATCTGGAAGAAGGTGGGCGCTTGCTGCGCGAGATCGAGCAGCTGGAACGCGCCCTGGGCGCCAGCCGCGACGCACCGCGGGGCCTGCTGCGCATCAACGCGACCTTCGGCTTCGGCCGCCGCCATCTGGGCCCGGCGGTGTCCGACTTCGTGCGACAGCACCCGGCCGTCGAGGTGATCCTGGAGCTGACCGACCGGCCGCTGGACCTCACGGCCCATGCGATGGACATCGGCATCCGCTTCGGCGTGCCGCCCGATGCACGCGTGCTGGCACGGCAGATCGCGGCCAACCGGCGCCTGCTGTGCGCCGCACCGGCCTACCTGGCCGCCCACGGCACGCCAGCGCATCCACGCGATCTGGCGCGGCACCAGTGCATCGTCATCCGGGAAAACAATGCGGCGTACAACACCTGGCACCTGTCCGACGGACGCCAGCAGGACACGGTGAAGGTGCGGGGCGCCCTGGCCAGCAACCATGGCGAGATCGCCGTGGACTGGGGCCTGGCCGGCCACGGCATCCTGTTGCGTTCGGAATGGGATGTGGCGCCCTACCTGCGATCAGGGGCGCTGCAGCGCGTGCTGCCGGCATGGTCGGACCCTTCGGCCGACATCCATGCCATCTACCCGCAGCGGCACCATCTCTCGGCCACCGTGCGTGTGTTTCTGGACTTTCTGGCAGACCGCTTCGCGGCCTATCGCCCCGACTCGCCGCAGCAGGCCGCCAGCTGGTGACCGCGGGGGTCAGTTGCGGCGCGGGGCCGGCGCGTAGTTGCCGCTGCGCTCGATGTGGCGGAAGGTGATGCGGCCCTTGGTCAGGTCGTACGGCGAGAGTTCGAGCGACACCTTGTCACCCGCCAGGATGCGGATGTGGTGCTTCTTCATCTTGCCGGACGTGTAGGCCACCAGCTGGTGTCCGTTGTCCAGGGTGACGCGAAAACGAGAGTCGGGCAGGACTTCGTCAACGACGCCGTTCATTTCGATCAGTTCTTCTTTGGCCATGGAATGGAACCGGTTGGACGCCCGACAGACGCAACGGCGACGGCCGCGGCCAAAGCATCAGGCAAGACAACGAAAGAAACCTTCGAGTGTAGCATGGCGGCCACACCCCGTCCAGCGCGCAGCGCCCAGTTCGGGGGCGGAAGGTTTTCAGGCCCCGGCTTCGAGCTGGGCCCGCCCGGGCAGCGGGCGCAACGGCGGGGCGTTGCGTGCCAGGACCACGTGCATGACACAGCCGGGCAGCAACGCCATGCCACGCAGTTGCACCCGGTGTTCCGTCAGGGTGAAGCTGGCCTCCACCAAGGCGTGGCCCAGGGCCATCACCTCGCCCGCGCGGCCCATGGCCTGCAACAGGGCGCGCCCCTGCACCGCCATGGCCTGGGCCTCGTCCGGCGTGCCGCTGTGGGCCACGACGGCCTGGCTCTGCAGGTTGAACAGGCACACGCGCTGCACGCCGGGCTGGCGCAGCAGGTGGTGCACGCAGCGTTGCGCCAGCAGCCCGGTGTCGCTCACCACGAGGCTTTCTGCACGCAGCTCTGCGCCTCCGGCGGCCGGTGAGGCCACCAGCGCCAGCGTGCGCAGGATCAGGCGCTGCCCCGCCACCATCCGGTCCTGCATCTGGTTCCAGGTCGAGCCCAGGTAGATCCAGAGCTGGTCGGCACGCCGCACGGCCGGGGCCATCCGGGCGGGGATGCCGGTTTCCGCACGAAAGCGGGTGATCTCGTTGACGAATTCGGGCGAGGTCTTCGCCGGCATGAAGATCAGGTTGCGGCACAGCCAGCCTGTCCGCTGACGGCGGATCTCCTGGCGCAGGGTCTCGGTCGCCTGCGTGCGCAGCGAGGCCGACTGGTCCGGCACCAGCAGCGCGACCAGCTCGGCGCGGGCCATGAGCATCAGGCCAAGCTGCACACGCGCGACCTCGTCGGTGCCCGCGTCGACGTCGGCGCAGAAGACGCGCACGCTCCCCCCGTCCTGCGTCGGGCTGTCGAGGAAGTACAGCGTGGCGAGGGTGTCGCCGTAGCCTTGCCGCCGCACCACCAACCGTTGTACCGGCCAGCCCGATGCCCGCGAGATGTCGAGCAGGCCGCGACGGGCCCGCCCGCCGCCCAGGTCGGCAATGGCCATGTAGCGCAAGCCGCTTTGCTCGAGCTGCATGCGCAGGGCCTGCGCTGGATCACACGACACAAAGAGCTCGCGCACATGCCGCCCCACTGGCTCGCCGATGTCGGCCGTGCGGACCGGGCCGCGCGCCGAGGCGGGCTCGAACAGTTCGGTGGCAACGTTGGTGTCAGCCCAGAAGCGGGCCGGCGCGGGCTCGTGCGGGTCGGAGGACATCCTCAAACTGTCGCACCCGCGCTCCTTTCACACCATTGGCCGGAAGGCTATTTCCGCCTTCAGTGCGGCTTTCGGGGCCCCTTGAACGAATGGGGGGTGTAGACGTTGCCGGCCTTGTCGACCCGGGGGCGGGCCCGGCGAGCGCGGTTGATCACCTCTTCGGCGGCCTTGGCTGCAGCCTGCTGGTCGGCCCGGCGTCGGGCCATGCGGCGCACACCCTGTGCGACGCTGCGGGCCCGGCGCAGCCCGGCGCGCCCGATGCGCTCCCGCCAGAAACGGTCGAACCGGGCTCGCCGCGCCGGTCCGAGCAGCAGGCGAACAAGCAGCACGCCGCACACCAGGGCGACGGCCAGCGCAATCCAAGAAGACATCCCGGCAACCATGGCCCGATGCTAGCGCGAAGCGGTCGGCCTGTGTACTCGGCAAGCCCTCACCGGCGCAGCACGATGTGGACGCCAACGCCAGCCGGCACGTCGGCCTCGTCGACATAGGCGATGGCGCCCGGGGTGCCGGCCACCGTCGCCAGCAAATGGGCCAGCGGCCAGACCTCGCGCGGCGGCACCCCCTTGCCGACATAGCGCCGCACCGTCCAGTAGGCGGTGTAGGCGTCTTCGGTCTGCTGCAGGTAGTCGGCCAGGAAGCGCTGGCGCTGCGCCAGGCCCGTCGGCACATGCAGCGGCACCACGGGCACGCCGTCGACCTCGATCATCCGACCGGTGTAGATGCGCTGGACGGTCTGCAGATCGAGCTTGCGCACACTGGGGTGGGCGATGACGACGACGCCGGCGTGCGCAAGCACCGCCGATCCGAGGCCCAGCGCCAGCGCCAGCGTGCGCAACACCGTGAGGAGGCAGCGAGGGACACGGAACATGGTGGCCCCTCCCTCAGAACACGAAGCTGTAGCTGATCGACAGCGTGTGGATCAGGTCATGGGAGACCAGGGGCCCACCCGCCGGACTGTCGACCATGGCCGATCGCCGGCCGATGCGGGTGCGCATCCATTCGCCCTTGAGCCGGCTCTGCGGCGACACGGCGTACGACAGGCCCAGGGCCAGCGAGCTCTGGTCGTACACCGGAATGCTGTCGGCGGCCGCGCGCTGGGCGACCGCGAGGTCCGGCAAGGGCGCCGCCTGGGCCGATGCCTCGAGTGCCATCGCGTTGCGCCACGAGTCGCCGGTGCTCTTGAGGCGCGACAGCAGCACATAGGGCGTGAAGCGGTCGGCACGGTACAGCAGCGCCGCGTAGGCCCCGAGGGTGTCGGCGCCCAGGTCGGTGCGCTGCTGGAAGCTGCGCGCCACCTCGCTGACCAGGCGCCAGTTCGGCGCCAGCTGCAGGTCGGCACCGAAGGTCACGACGTGGTTGACGATGGACGGCGTGGTTTCCACGCCCGGGCCGGGCAGCAGGTCGCTGACCTGGTAGTAGCTGCCGAAGGGCGAATCGACCAGCGGATAACGGCGCTCCAGGGGCTGCCCGTCCCGCCGCCGGGTCTGCGCGCGGTACAGGCTGGTGCGGAAGGTGTGGGCACCGTCCAGCTTCAGGGTCAGCGCCGCACCCACCACCGAGGTGCGCACGCGGATGAAATCGGCCCCGGTGTCCCGGGTGTGGTAGCGCACACTGAGGTTGTCGGCCCCGGCGTAGGCGTCCAGCGACCACTCCCCGGCAGGCTGCAACCACGTCCGCGAGACCGACAGCCCCGTCATGTCGGTGCTGGGCGCGATGCCGTAGACCTCGGCGGGCAGGCGCAGCAGGTCGTAGGTCTGGCCGACGTCGCGGTTCTCGGTGTTCAGGAACAGCGGCAGGCGCTGCTTGCCCAGGCGCAGCAACCAGTCGTTGTCGGGCCGCCAGGACACGAAGGCCCAGGTGGGTGTGAGCTGCACGCCGTGGTCGTCCTTCAGGGAGGGCGCCACGGTCAGCTGCACCGTGGCCGACCAGGCCGGGGCGATCTGGAGGTCGAGCTGCCCGCCAAGCACCGAGTCCCGCTTGAGCGAGCCGGACTCCGACAGAAAGCGCTGGAAATCGTAGGACTGGTCGGTGCGGGCCCAGCCCGCGGTCCCGAACCCGGACAGGCGCCAGTCCAGTTGCTGGGCGCGGCCCGGCGCGGTCGACGCGGCACACGCCATGGCGATGGCGACCGTGCAAGCGAAACGGGGGCGCACACGGGGGATCGACACAGGTCGCTCAGTCGCCATCGTGGTCCCTCCAGGTGTGGGCGATGGCCTGGAACTGCGCCAGCGTCGCGTGGAAAGCCGCCACCACTTCCGGGTCGAAGTGGGTACCCACGCCCTCGTCGATGAGGTGAACGGCCTCATCGTGCGAGAACGGGATCTTGTAGGGGCGGCGGCTGATCAGCGCGTCGTACACGTCGGCCACGGCCATCAGGCGCGCAGCCAGCGGGATCTGCTCGCCCCGCAGGCCGTCCGGGTAGCCGGTACCGTCCCAGCGCTCGTGGTGGGAGCGCGCGATCTGCATGCCGTAGGTCAGGAAGTCGGCGTCCTCGCCCAGCCGTTCGGCCGCGCGGCGCAGCATCTCCCAGCCATGCACGGCATGCGAGCGCATGATGGTGCGCTCTTCCTCGGTGTGCTTGCCGGGCTTAAGCAGGATGTGGTCCGGGATGGCGACCTTGCCCACGTCGTGCAACGGGGCTGAGCGGGCAATGTGGTCGATGGTCTCGGGCGTGAGCACGTCCAGATGACGGCCCTGCTCGTAGAAGTAGGTCGCCAGCGTGCGCACGTACTCCTGTGTGCGCTTGACGTGGTGGCCGGTTTCCTCGTCACGGAACTCGGCGAACGAGATCATCACGTGCAGCGTGGCCTCACGCAGCTGGTCCACCTGGCTGAGGCGCCGCGCCAGCTCGCGCTCGAGCCATTCGGCGCGGTCGATGAGTTCGTCCTGGTAGGCCTTGATCTGCAGATGGGTGCGCACGCGTGCCTGCACCACCGGCGGGCTGACCGGCTTGTGAATGAAGTCGGCCGCGCCGACCTCGAAGCCCTTGGTCTCGTCCTCGACCTGGCTCATGGCCGTGAGGAACAGCACGGGGATGGCGGCCGTGGTCGGGTCGGCCTTCAGGCGGCGGCAGACCTCGTAGCCGTCCATCTCCGGCATCATCACGTCCAGCAGGATGAGGTCGGGCCGGTCACGCCGGGCGATCTCGAGCGCCTTGGCACCCGAGGCCGCCAGCTTGACGCGGTAGAGGCGGTTGAGCAGCCCGGCGAGCAGGCTCAGGTTGGCCGGGGCGTCGTCCACGACGAGCACGGTGGCCTGATGAGAAGAAGGCAGGGTGCTGGTCATGGCGTTCGGGCCGAGTCATCCAGGTCGCTGAGCAGGCCGAACGCCGAGTCGAAATCGCAGCGTTCCAGGGCCGATGCCAGGCGAGCCGCCGTCAGTGGGGGCAGCCAGTTCACAAAGTCGTTGCGGTGTCGTTGCCACAGGGCCAGGGCCTCGCTGTCGCTTTCGGCGGCCAGGCGGCGCAGTTCCTCGGCCAGGGCCAGATCGCGGGGCTGCGGCGCGTGGGCGGGCGGCTGCTGCGGTGCAGCCGGCGGCGGGGCGCTGCTGGCATCGAGATGGGCACGGAGGGCCGGCAGGAGGCGCTGGATCTCGGACACCACGGCGTCGAGTGCCGGCGGGGCATTGTCCGCCGCATCCGGTGACTGCGCGGCCAGCTCGAGCATGGTGGCATGCAGGGCCAGGCCATCGTGCCCGATGGTGCCGGCCAGCCCCTTGAGGGTGTGGGCCTCGCGGGCCAGGTCGTCCCAGGCGCGCTCCTGCTGGGCAGCACGCAGGATGTCGGGCAGGTGGCGTGCGTGCAGCAGGAAGCTGCGCAGCGTGCGGTTGTAGAAGCCGATGTCGCCCTCGAAGCGGGCCAGCGCCAGCTCGGCATGCAGCCCGTCGATCTGGGGCAGGGCCAGCCCTGCCGGCCCACCTGCCGCCCCCCCGAGCGGCATGTGCACCGAATCCTGCAGTGCGCCGAAGCCCGTGGGCGCGCCGGTCACGGGCACGGGCACATAGGGCGCCAGCGTCTCGTACAGCAGGCCCGGGTCCAGCGGCTTGGTGAGGTGGCCGACCATGCCGAGCGCCAGGCAGCGGTCACGCTCTTCCTGCATGGCGTGCGCCGTCAGCGCGATGATGGGCAGGCGGGACAGCGCCACATCGGCCCGGATCTCGCGGGTGGCCTCGTAGCCGTCCATCACCGGCATCTGCAGGTCCATCAGCACGACATCGAAGCCGTCGACACCGGCCTGGCGGAGGCGCTCCAGGGCCTCGCAGCCGTTGCTGGCCACCGCCACACGGGCGCCCCGGCGGGCCAGCAGTTCGATGGCCAGTTGCTGGTTGAGCAGGTTGTCTTCCGCCAGCAGCACCCGCAGGCCGTCCAGCCTCAGCCCCTCGTGCGGGGTGCCCGGGCGGCTGTGCTCCGGCATGCTGACCCCCAGCAGGCGGGCCAGCATGGCGCGCAGGCCTTCGGGCAGGATGGGCTTGTTCAGGAAGCCGCTGGCACCGGCCTGCATGGCCGAAATGCGCAGGCTGTCGAGGCCGTAGGCCGAGGCCACCACGATCTCCAACCGAGGCGCAATGCGCCGCAGTTCCGCCATCACGGCCTTGCCGTCCATGCCGGGCATGACCCAATCCAGCAGGACCAGGTCGTAGGGGTGGTCCTCCGCCAGCGCGGCCTGCACGGCGGCCAGCGCCTGCGTGCCGTCCTCGGCCACGTCGATGCCGCCGGGCGGCTCGCTGCCCACGTCAAGCGAACGCAGCAGACTGCGCAAGGTCAGCCGGGTCTCGGCCTGGTCGTCGACCACGAGCACGCGCAGGCGCGAAACCGGCATGCCGGCCAGTGCCAGCTGCGGCATCGGCGCCATGCGCATCGGCAGGATCACCGTGAAGCAAGAGCCCTTGCCCACCTCGCTGGTCACCTTGATCGTGCCGCCCATCAGCGTCACCAGCCGCCGCGTGATGCTCAGCCCCAGGCCAGTGCCGCCATAGCGGCGGGTGGTGGAGCCGTCGGCCTGGGTGAACTCCTCGAACAGCCGGCTGAGCTGCTCGTCGTTCATGCCGATGCCGGTGTCGCTGACATCGAAGCGCAGGCTCAGCTGCGCGCCCTCCTGCGCCACGACGTAAACGCCCAGCTTGACGTGGCCGTGGTGGGTGAACTTGACGGCGTTGGACACCAGGTTGGTCAACACCTGTCCGAGGCGCAGGGCATCGCCATAGACGCACCCGGCCTCGTTGAGCAGGCCCTGGCTGCCGAACTCGCACAGCAGCTCCAGTTCCTTTTCCTGGGCGCGCTGGCGCAGCAGCATCAGCGTGTGGCCCACCACGTCTTCCAGACGCAGCGGGGCCGATTCGAGCTCCAGCTTGCCGGCCTCGATCTTGGAGAAGTCGAGGATGTCGTTGATGACGCCCAGCAGGGTGTCCGACGCGGCCCGCACCTTGTTGAGGTAGTCGCGCTGCTGCTCGTCGAGGTCGGTCTGCAGCGCCAGGTGCGTCATCCCGAGGATGGCGTTCATCGGCGTGCGGATTTCGTGGCTCATGTTGGCCAGGAACATGGACTTGGCCCGCGTCGCGCTTTCGGCCTGGTCGCGTGCCGCCCTGAGTTCTTCCTGGATGCGGGCCCGCCGCGCCAGGTCGTCCTCGACCGCCTGCGCCGTGCCGTTGAGCGCATGGCCCAGCGTGTCGAGTTCCTGGACCCAGCCGCTGCGGTCGCCCGTGCGCGCCGCATAGTCGCCCTGGGCGATCAGTCCGGCGACCCCGCCCAGGCGTTGAATGGGGTTGAGCAGGCGGGTTCGCAGCACGTACAAGGCGAAGGCCAGCGCCGGCACCATGATCAGGTCGAGCACCAGCGCATAGCCGATGAAGCGTTGCAGATGGGCCGAGGCGTCTTGCCGCTCGCGCGCGGTGCGCTCGTCGGTGGCACGCGCCAGGGCGCCCACCGCCTGGGCAAGGTCGGCCGTCTGGGCTTCGTAACGGGGCGAATGAACCAGTTCGCTGGCGTACGCCAGGTCGGGCGCGCCTTCCGACACATAGGCCTGCTTCTCGCGGTCGAACAGGCCTTGCGCGGCGGCAAAGGCCTCCTGCTCGCTCTTCTTGAGCCGCTCGGTGGCCGACACCACCTGGTTCATGGCGGCCAGCTCGGTCGCGCTGAAATCCAGCGCCCGCATCCGGTCGATCAGCGACACGCCGGGCTGCCCTTCCGGGAGCGTGTGCCCTCGCCGGCCGGCAATGACGTCGTCCCAGTAGAGCTGCGGGTTGTCGGTATCGGGGCCGGGCTTGCCGCCCTCGCGGATGGCGAGGATGTCGTAGTAGTACAGCAGGTAGCGGGGGTTGCCCGTGGCGGCGTACGAACGCACCAGACGCCCCAGCAACTCGGTTTCGTGGCGCAGCGCGGTGACGACACGCAGCGTCTCAGCGCGACGTTCGATCGTGGCTTCGTTCGACTGGTATGCGCCGCGGATCAACAACAGGAAGCTGACGTTGGCCAGCAGCCCGACCATGACGGCCGCGAAGAACCAGCGGGAAACGGTCTGCAGCTTCATGACCGGCCCCCCAGGGCAGGCCGGCAGGCCGACCGCCCGGACGCCCAGCCCCACGGATGCGGGCTGCGGCAGATCGGCTGGGCATGACAGGCAGGCACGCCTCGGGCGGGGCGGAATCTCATCACCTCGGATTGTGCGCATTCGCGCCCGTTGCGCTCGTCCGGAATACAGGGCATAGATCGGCCATATGTCACACAAGCCGCCCCCGATGCAAGGGGGCGGACCCACGCCTTTCTGTGCCGGCGAGCAGGGGTTGCGTCAGTCTGCATCCGGGCCCCGCCTGGTACCTTCGGGGACCATTTCGCTGCGACCTCCCCGGACCCGGTCGCGGCCGGCACGCTTGGCCTGATACAGGCACTGGTCGGCGGCCCGCAAGGCCGGCTCGACATGCCCTTGCGCCACCGGCGCCAGCCCGGCGCTCGCCGTGACCCGGAAACCCTGGCCCTCGGCCACGAACGCTGTCGCTCGCAGCGCCGCACACACTTTGGCCGCCACCCGCTCGCCGCCCACCAGGTCGGTTTCCGGCAGCAGCAGCACGAACTCCTCGCCGCCCCAACGGCCCGCGGCGTCCACATGCTCGCGTGTGCAGTCCTTCAGGATGCCGGCGAACGTGCTCAGCACCTCGTCGCCGGCCGGGTGGCCGTGGCGGTCGTTCACGCATTTGAAGTGGTCGATGTCGAACATCACCAGCGTCAGCGGGCGACCGCTGCGGGCCTGCCGGTGCGCCTCGCGCGCCAGCCGCTCCATGAAGGCGCGTCGGTTGAGCAGCCCGGTGAGCGCATCGGTGCGGCCCAGCTGTTCCAGTTCACGCTGCCGCCGCTGCAACACGTTGGCATAGAACAGCAGCATCAGCATGTAGGGCAGCCAGGCGGCGGCAAACACCGCCCGCGTCCACGCGGTCCACCAGGGGCTCATCGCGCCGCCCGTGTACAAGGGTTCAGCCAGCAGGCTCAGGCCAGCGCCCACCCAGCTCACCACCACGCCAACGGCCATGCTCAGCAGCGCGAACAAGGTGGCCGATCGCATCTGATCCCACCGGAACAGCGCACGGGCCAGCACCAGCTGGACCATGAAGACCATCGGCATGGGGGTGTCCGTCCATCCGTATGCCCCGCAGAGCAGCGAGGTGCCCACCAGGCTGGGCCACAGCATCTTCGAGGCGAGGTCCGGCGGTGGCGGCACCGAGCGCAGTGGCCACGCCCGCCAGACCTGTCGGCCCTGCCACACCAGCAGGGCCGACAGCGCCCCATGCACGGCCGCCAGCACCGGCCGGTGGAAGGCCCCCACACCGGCCCATCCCAGCAAGGCCATCGACTGCCCGATCCACAGCACGATCAGGGGTGGCCACACACCCAGAGCGAACAACACGACCCCGCGCGCATCGTGTCGCGCCAGCAGGCCTCGGGCCAGCCGCTCGGACCAGGTCTGCAACCCCGGCATCACACCGCCCCCTGAACGCGGCGCAGGCACACGCGATCACGGCCCAGCGCCTTGGCCAGATACAGTTGCTGGTCGGCCTCACGCAAGGCCTGGCGAGCATCGCCTGCCTCACAGACCGCACCGCCCATGCTCACGGTCAGGGTGAAGGGGGCCAGCGGGTCGCCAAAGCGCTGCCGAGCCACGGTGGCCCGCAGCCGTGCGCAGACCGCTTCGGCCTCCTCCAGTCCCGTGTCCGGCAGCAGCAGTGCAAACTCCTCGCCGCCGATCCGGGCCGCCAGGTCGGTCGGGCTGCGCACCCCGGCCATCAGCACCTGGCCGAGCGCACACAGCACGGCATCCCCCTGCAGGTGCCCCCAGGTGTCGTTGACGCGCTTGAAGTGGTCCGCGTCCATCAGCACCAGACAGAAGGCCTGGCCCGTGCGGCGACGCCGGGCCACCTCCGCCTCCAGCGCCTCCATCAAGCGACGGCGGTTGGCCAGCCCGGTCAGCGGATCGGTGTGCGACAGCGCGTCCAGTTGCCGATGCAGAGACTCAAGTCGGGCGAACAGCAGCCCGCCCAGCGCCATCAGCACCGCCCCCCCGACGACGAAGACCAGCGTGCGCCAACCCTGCCAGGCCGCGGCCGCCACCGGGTCGTCGAACAGCGCTTCACGCAGGGCCGGTGCATACGGCCACCAGCCCGCCAGCACGCCCACATCGTGGCCCACCAGCCCCAGGGTGCACAGCAGCGCGGCCACCCGCAAGGGCGCCGGCTCGAACAGCAGCACGCCGACCAGCAGGATGCCGATCAGCACGATGCTCGGCGGCGAGGTATAGGGGCCGGACAGCACCGCCACCAGCGTGTAGGCCGCCCCCACATTCACGCAGACGACCAGCGTGGACCCAGGACACGGCGCCCCGGCATCGCGGTGAGGCCACAGCCACAGGCCGACGAGCAAGTTGATGGCGCATGCCAGCAGCAACAGCCACTGCGTCGCCTCCACCAGACCCACATTCAGCGCGGCGGCCATGAAGGGCTCGCGTGCAGCCTGGCGGTGCACGACACCCATCAGCAGGAAAAACGGGACCGAGGCCCCGACGGCCAGCAGCACCCGCCGCGCGGGGGTGGAACTGACGAGCAGGCGCTCCAACAAGGCGCGCATGAATCCGGTACTCCCCGGCCCGGTGCACCCGAACCTCCGGACAAAAGTTTGACACTTCCGGGGGGCGCTGTCTTGACCCAACACCAGGGAGATCACCCCTCCTGCAAGCGAAGGTGAAGCCCAACTCCGCTATGCTCGGCGCATGAAACTCCTCGCTCGCTGGCTGCTGCTGGCCTGTGCCCTCGTCCTGCTGACCCAGTGGGACATCGGCCTGTCGGTGCGCAGCTTCGGGGCTGCCCTTGTGGCGGCCTTTGTCATCGGCCTGCTCAACGCGGTCGTTCGCCCCCTGCTGGTGATCCTCACGCTGCCCGTCACCGTGATGACGCTGGGACTGTTCCTGTTCGTCATCAACGCGCTGACCTTCCAGAT